>NZ_WQMP01000176.1:0-1693 GCF_013366855.1 Wolbachia endosymbiont of Madathamugadia hiepei | reverse complement strand
TGACAAGACTGCTGAGGTTTTTATGGGTTTTTTAAACTTCGTTGGTTCTCTCATATGGCTTCTCTAAAATTTTGTTCACAGAGACTAGTTACGGGAGCTGCTCTAGCTGTAAATTCAATGGTTAAGTTCTACGGCAAAAGAGAAGCTATATGTAGTTTAATAACGTGCACAGTGTTATGTTGTGTTCTTGAATGGCAAAATTTCAGCCCAATGATACTAGTTTCATACACCGCAATTTTAGTATCCCTTCTTTCAAGTATCATTATTTTTGAAAAATTAAAGTCTAAGTTTGACTTTCATATAACAAATTTCATTGCTTTAATTATAGCATCAGTAGTTGATAGTACTGTTGTATATATCGGGTTACTACACAAATTCCCCGCAGGTAAATGCTTATCGATATACATTAGAGATTTAGCTTTCAAATTTTCTTATATATCAATATTAAGTATCTGCTTACTAGTAGCAACACGTTTATTCCGTTGGGCAAAGAAGAAGCATATTAAGCTTTTCGCGTAACCCGCTTTCGTGACCCACGTTTCTCAAGCCACATCGCCAGTAAACGTCGGCTAAGCTTAAATCTGCTACAGTAACTTCAAAATATATTGACTTTATATACAATATTAGCTTTAAACCAGTAAAGTAGGTTCCAACACATGCGCTTTCTTTGTTCTAACTATGTTCTTTTTTTGTCTTTATGTTGTCTTTCGTTTTTTTTGTTACCTTCAATAGAGGCCCAAACAAACGATACGTCAGCAGCGGAATTTGTCCCCACACCACAAAGGAAAAAAAAGGTAGTTGAGCAACTGAGTACCGATATTATGAAACAAATAGCACAACCGAGGCAAATCATAGAAATGGAAGAAGAAGTCAACATTGACGAAAGCACTCCAATTCCAAAAAGAAAAAAAAGTGTAGGTACAAAGCCGGAAGATGCAGTAAAGCCTAGAGAAACAGAGAATGAAATAAAAAGCGAAAAGAGTGTTGAGAGCAAAAAGAACGAGTTAGTTGTAGCAGAAATTATCAATTCTATAAGAGAAAAGCTAGCAAAATGCTGGAGTATTCCTGAAAGCGTAGCTTACAAAGAAAACTTTAGTATAAAAATCAATCTATTATTATCCAATCAAGGTGAAATAATTATGGCTGATGTAGCAGACAGTAGCTCCTACAAAAATAATCCACTTTTTAGGTCAATAGCAGATAGTGCAATGCGTGCAGCATATAAATGTAGCCCAATAACTGGCTTGCCTGCCAAGCATTACCACATTTGGCGTGAAGTGACACTAGACTTTATTCTAAATGGGTAAAACCTCACAACAGACTACTCACATGCAATCCGAGTAGCTCATAGAAATAGAACTAAAAAATCGCTTGACAACCTTCGCCGTTACCCTTATCATAGTACTGAAGCTATTATTTATCTTCAGTCTGTGCAGATTAAACGACAAAAAACTCAATGTACTTGGCGTCTCATGTTTAATTTTTCGCACTATGTGACCTCATGTCTTTATAAACTTTCAAAGTTTTTACCTAATATAAGCTAAAATGAGCTTGTTAAAGCATTTAAGACAATAAAAAACGCCAATTTAAAAGATAGATAGTGAATAACTAGCTAGCGGGGTTTCTTTTGCCTTTTGTCTGTTTAGTAAATTTCTTAACGTTTAAAATTAGATCAGTTGCGGTTTAAAAGCAG
>NZ_WQMP01000175.1:0-1714 GCF_013366855.1 Wolbachia endosymbiont of Madathamugadia hiepei | reverse complement strand
CTGCACAGACTGAAGATAAATAATAGCTTCAGTATCATTATAAGGGGGTTGAAAGAATTTGTCAAGTAGTTTTTTTCGTTTCTGTTGAATCCAATACGCTGCCAAGAACCGGTTTGATGTGGTTATGCTAAAAATCTAATAACAAAATTTCTAGCTTTTTTGTTGTGTAGGGCTTATCATTTTGATTCAACTTTAATGAGATTATGTCAGATCTTGCAGAAAGAATGTCCCTAATAAAGCCATCACCTACGACTGTCATAACCGACAAGGCAAATAGACTGAAAGGCGAGGGGAAAAACATCTGCGTTTTAGCTGCAGGAGAGCCGGACTTTGACACTCCAGATCATGTAAAAAAAGCAGCTATTCAAGCAATAAACGAAGGTAAAACTAAGTACACTGCTGTTGATGGGACACGTGAACTTAAAGAGGCAATAATCAATAAGTTAAAAAGGGATAACAATCTCGAATATACATTTAATCAAATCTGCGTTGGTACTGGCGCTAAACAGGTATTGTTTAACTTATTTATGGCAACGATTAACCCTGGAGATGAAGCTATAATTCTGGCCCCTTATTGGGTCTCATATGTTGATATGGTAAGTCTTTTTGGCGGTCTGCCGGTTGTGGTAAAGTGCAAGCAAAACTTCAAGCTAACACCAGAATTGTTAAAAAGCAAAATAACTAAGAAGACTAAGTGGTTGATCCTTAACTCACCGAATAATCCAGCGGGAATTGTGTATACATATGATGAACTGAAAGACATAGCACAAGTATTGCTTGAGTATCCCCACGTGAACGTTGTTACAGATGATATTTATGAGCATATAATATACGATGAGAAGTTTTTTACTATTGCCCAGGTTGAACCGAGGCTTTATGATAGGGTTTTTGTGGTCAATGGAGTATCAAAAGCTTACGCAATGACAGGCTGGAGAATAGGTTATATTGCAGGTAAAAGTGATGTAATAAAAGCTATTTCTGCACTGCAGTCTCAGAGCACCTCTAATCCAAACTCAATAGCACAGGCAGCAGCAGTTGAAGCTTTAAGCGGCGATCATGGTTTTTTGAAGGAAAGAACGAGAATTTTCAAGAATCGTAGAGATTTTGTGGTAGAAAAGCTAAGTTCTACTCCAGGACTATCAGCATCTACTCCGCAAGGTGCGTTTTATTTGTTCGTCTCGTGCAAAGGCTTGTTAGGCAAGAACACAAAAAATGGTAAAGTAATAAATAATGACCTCGATTTCACTGAATACTTGCTGGAGGATCATTTAGTTGCCGTAGTTCCAGGAGTTGCGTTTGGCCTTGAAAATTTTGTCAGAATTTCTTATGCAACCTCCCAGGAACAACTAGAAATTGGGTGCAACAACATCATTAAGGCATGTGAAATACTAAGTTGACTTTCTGCATTCTCATGTGTAATGTTTTCGTATGTTAGTAGAAAGGAACTAATTTATGGCCTGGTTATATTTATTGTTGGCTGGCTTACTTGAAATTGTGTGGACGACGGCACTAAAATATAGTGATGGTTTTGCCCGCATTACGCCTGTGGTAATTATTTTAGTTTGTGCTCCTGTAAGCCTTTACTGGCTGTCAGTAGCAATGAAGTCTATTCCCCTTGGCACATCCTAGTCTCTGTGAAAAAAGTTTATCATGAGAAAATAAGGAAAGATGTAGCAAAAACTGGTAGTTTAACTTAGCTAAAAATAGAGAAACT
>NZ_WQMP01000174.1:0-1719 GCF_013366855.1 Wolbachia endosymbiont of Madathamugadia hiepei | reverse complement strand
ATTTCCTTCTTTTATATAATATGCCATTTGGTGTTTCTCTATTTTTAGCTAAGTTAAACTACCAGTTTTTGCTACATCTTTCCTTATTTTCCCATGACAAACTTTTTTCACAGAGACTAGGTATTTTATTAAGTTAGTGAGCATAAAAGTTATGTTAAAATACGATGTTTTGATGATTATGGAAAGCTGGATTCCAGTGTCCGCTACTGGGATGACAACGAAGGGCTATTTTCATGACATCTTCCTGGCAGGCTCGAATCACAGTGTTCATACAGTTGTAAGCGATACAGATTGGGCAGTCCTGACCACTAGTCTATATATTTCTAAACGCAATACGCTTACGAAATTTTAGTGTAATAGCTTGGTTTCTGCTAAAAGACAGCATTATGCCAAGTGCAATGCTTGAAGATAAAAGAGAAGAGCCGCCATAGCTAAGTAATGGCAAAGTTATACCAGTGGTGGGAAAAATGCTTAACGTTACCCCTATGTTTATTATAAATTGTGCGATAAATTGAATCGAAATACCGAGAATTGCCAGCAGATTGAATAATTCATTTTCCCTATATGCAACATAGAGTAAACGAGCGGAAATGGTGCCAAACAACATCAATGTGGCTAAACACATAACCAAACCAAATTCTTCTGCTAAAACAGAAAATACAAAATCTGTATGACTATCGGGAAGAGAGATTTTTACGCTACCTTCGCCAGGCCCAACACCGGTTAACTGGCCTTTTTTGAATGCTTCCAATGATTTTATAACTTGGAAATTATCACGCTGTGTAAAAAAGAGAAAATTGTAAACCCTTTGCTTTATATGCGGGAAACACAAGTAAGCCGCCGCAATTCCAGTTGTGACTATTCCTACTATGCATACAAAGTATAGAAGTGGTATACATGCAATAAACATTTGGCCGACAAAAGAATATGTCAAAAGCATAGACATACTGAAATCAGGCTGCAAAAGCAGCAATGTAAAAAACAACAAAAATATTATGATTGATATGTGAATTTTAAACTTCATTCCGCTAGCTAGGACACTAGCTATAACAACGGAAAAAAATGGCCTTACAAACTCAGATGGTTGAATTGAAATTTTGAAAATATGTGACCATCGTCTCGCGCCTTTTGTTTCCATGCCAAGTATTACCACAGCTACCATTAGAATAATAAATAGAGTAAAGCCCGCAAACGAGAGGTTAAGTATGGTTTTTATATTGAGAAAAGAAAATGTTACTAGGGCAACCAGTGACAGAACTATATAAACTGTATGGCGCTGTATAAAATAATTTTGCGGTAAAGAAAGGCGCTGTGCAATTGCAGGACTTGCCGAATGAACGAGAACGAAGCTTATAGTCAGCAAAAGGACTACTGGAATAATGAGATAATAATCTAGTGTTCTATACCAGAGTTTAATGTTCATTTTGTTCCAATGTGTAATGCCACTATTCCATAGCTCATATTATGAAACTCAACATTCTTAAAGCCTACTTCTTCAATTTCAATTTTAAACTCAGCTTGAGTTGGAAACTCTCTGATGCTTTTCACCAAATATTCATAGGAACTCTTATCTTTAGCAACTATGCTGCCAATTTTGGGAATTACTTTAAATGAATATAAGTCATAAAATTTGGTGAACATTTCATTTTGATAGTGCATAGGGGCAAACTCCAAGCAGATAAATTGCCCATTTGGTTTTAATACCCTGTATGCTTCACT
>NZ_WQMP01000173.1:0-1722 GCF_013366855.1 Wolbachia endosymbiont of Madathamugadia hiepei | reverse complement strand
TAATTGGCATATATTTTAGGTAAAAGCCTACACTGGCAGCCACTTTTGGCCATGTACCACACTGTTTCCACAAATATTCTCAATTTCTCTTCGCTCTTGCTGTGTATTCCTTTCACGCTTTTCAAAAAACTAAAAACTTGTTTTCAATTTCCTTCTTTTGTATAATATGCCATTTGGTAGTTTCTCTATTTGTAGCTAAGTTAAACTACCAGTTTTTGCTACATCTTTCCTTATTTTCTCATGATGAACTTTTTTTACAGAGACTAGAGGAGTCTTTCCATCGTTGTTTTTCACATTAATACTTGCTCCCTTATCTAAAAAGCTCTTACTATCTCTATATAACCTTCTTCAGCGGCCCGATGTACAGGAGTATCTTCATTGTTATCTTTTGCATTTACATCTGCTTTTTTTTCTAATAGGGTTATTACTATGTCTTTATTGCCAGTTAAAGCAGCCAAATATAAAGGAGTATATCCATACTCATCTTTTGCATTAACTTCACAGCACCTTTGTCTAGTAGAGCTCTAGTATCTGCTTATGGCCTTTTCCAGCAGCCCAATGTAATGGGGTTCTTTCATTACTATCTTTCACATTAACATCAGCTCCTTCATTTATTAGATGCTTCACTTCCTCAATATTACCATCCTTGGTAGCGCTAAGTAACTTGTCATTATTGGATTTTTGTGCACTCTGCAATAGATCTTTTATTTCTTGGTTAGTAGTTAAGTCTACAGGAATCTTTCCATCGTTGTTTTTCACATTAATACTCGCTTTTTTATCCAATAAAGCTTTTACTATATCGACATAACCAAATTTAGCAGCCCAATGCAAAGCAGTATACTTATCTTTATCCGCTGAATTAATACTTGCTCCTTTATCTAATAGAAGTTTTACTACATCTGTCTTGCCATACCAAGCAGCCACCTGTAAAGGAGTCATTTCGTATTTACCTGTTACTGCATCGACGCTTATCCCTTTATCTAATAAAGCGTTTATTATTTTTATATAGCCATGTTTGGCAGCGATATGTAAAGGAGTATATCCCCGATTGTCTTCCACATTAATATTTATTTCTTTAGCGGTTAATAGGATGTCTACTACATCTTCCTTGCCATATTTAGCAGCAGAATGTAAAGAAGTATATCCATGTTGACCTTTCACATTAACATTGATCCCTTTTACTTTTAATAGAATTTCTACTGTCTCTTTATGGCCATTTGTAGCAGTCCAAATTAAAGGAGTATCTCCATTTTTATCCACTGCATTAACATCAGCTCCTTCACTTATCAGGTTTTTTACTTTCTCAATATCACCATTCTTAGCAGCATTAAGTAACTCAGTATTTAGATTGCTCATCCCGCCTCCATCGTAAAATTGTATTATTGTGGCAAAGTTATTAACAATCTATGATCTCTGGTGTACAGCCACAAAAATACGAGAAGTTCTCATACCAATTCCCATTACATGGAACAATAACAAGGAAAAGGTCCATACTTAAGCAAGAATAGCGTGGTAAAGTGGCATATCTGCTCCCTGTGTAATGGGAATTGGTATTAGCTATAAAGTTCAAGAAAATATTTAAAAATTTACCAAGCAAAAAAAAGCAAAAGAAACCCCGGTCGGCGGCTAATTATTTATATGTACCTCAAATATCGGCGTTTTTATTCTCAGCGCTACAATTCAGCTACTTTTAAATGCAAATAACCCAAACTGTAAACGTTA
>NZ_WQMP01000172.1:0-1749 GCF_013366855.1 Wolbachia endosymbiont of Madathamugadia hiepei | reverse complement strand
CTCATCTTCCTTTCTTCTAATACAATATTTTTTTCCCTATCTATTTTGTCTTGAGTAACATTAAAATTGCCCATTCTATCTGCTTCAACTTCCATTGCTAGTGGTAAGTCGCCCTTGAGGACTAATTCGTAGTAACAGGTATATTCTCTAGTGGTAAATGCGTTGAATTGCGCTCCAATGCTACTCATAGTCGACTCTATGTCTTTAAATTTTCCTGTAGTTTCAAACATTAAATGCTCAAGGTAGTGAGCCAATCCTGCTTTGCCGATTGGATCATCCATTCCCCCAACTTTATATATTACTGCATGTAAAACGGCCGAAATCCGATGATTAGGTACAACATAGATATCTAGCCCATTGCTGAGTTTAGCGTGCTTTATACTGTGTTCTATATTTACAGCTTTCAGAGAGATTGGATAAGTGAAAAACAATAAAGGTAATATAAAGAAGCTAAAAAACCTGTGGAGCATTGTCCTAACCTAATACAATTGAATTCGAAACAACAATTTCATTCCTCATTTTGTTTAGAAATGAGTCTGTCATATATGTACCACTTATACAGCAATACAAACATCCCGCAAGCTATATATATATCTGCTAGGTTGAAAGCTGGCCAGTACCAACTGCCAATATGAAAATGTATGAAATCATATACAGCTCCCCAGTAGATCCTGTCAACTATATTACCGATTGCTCCACCAATCATCAGAGAAAAACCAAAACAAGTTAATTTATCGCTAGATTTGTATATCAAGTATGCAAGTATGCTAATTATTAGTGTTGAAAATGTTGAAAAAAAGAGATCGCTATATGGTAAAGTGCTAAACATTCCAAAACTAATCCCCGAATTCCATACTTCAACTAGCTTGATAAAGCTAGCAACTTCGATTGACTCTCCTTCATCAATTAATGAGTTTATGTACAATTTGCTCATCTGATCAGTTAATATTATAACTAGTATAACAATTAAGCATAGTTTTTTCATAAATTTGTCCTCAACTGATAAGCCTCAAGCATATCATAATTTATCTGTTTTGTTAATTCGTCAATACTATGGAATCTTTTTTCTGACCTGATAAATTTTAAAAGTTGTATATTAACCTTATAGTTGTATGCATCTTTATTAAAATCAAATATGTACATTTCTACTATGGGCTTTTTTAAATCCTTAAACGTAGGTCTCATACCAATGTTGACTACTCCGTATAGCCAATTTGGATTATTGTCAGAAAATGCCGCCTTAGCATAATATGTACCAAACTTGGGTTTTATCATGCAGTTTTCTATCGGAATGTTTATAGTTGGAAATCCTATTTCTCTACCTCTACATGCGCCTTTTGTTACAATACCAGAGACTTGATAAGGCCTGCCGAGCAATTTATTAGCAATCTCTATTTCGCCTTTCTGTAAATACTCTCTGATTGAAGAAGAAGAGCAAATCTCTCCATCGATTATCAATGGTTCTAATTCAGTTAAAGAATATCCATACGTTTCGGAATATTTCCTTAAGGTCGATGTATTACCCAATCGTTTGTGACCAAAAGTACAACTTTCTCCAACTACTATGTGTTTAGCGCTATATTTGCCTATCAAGATCTTACTAATGAAGTCATTGCAGCTGATTTGAGAAAAACCTTCATTGAAATTGATAATATATAAGTGATCTATACCATAGCTGCTAATCAGTTCTTTTTTTTGTTCTTGGTTTATCAATCTAAAGTTGTTTCTGCCAAATAAGACTGTTGATGG
>NZ_WQMP01000171.1:0-1765 GCF_013366855.1 Wolbachia endosymbiont of Madathamugadia hiepei | reverse complement strand
TTTTGGTTACCTGAAAAACAGATTAGAAATTGAACATACTCGCCATAGATCTCCTATTAACTTTTTAGTTCACATTTTTTCTACGCTTATTCCATATTCTTTACAACGCAAAAAACCTTCCATTTCCAACTCTTTCTTCCTCGGCTAATCCATAGTTAGCGTTAGTGGTAGGCTCAAATCACAATGTTTGTACAGTTGTGGGAGATTGCTCACAAATTGTAGCTTTCATATCAAGCACTGAAAGACGTTTTTTATACTTTTGCAGATACAATTTATGTGCTATAACTTAAACTTTGATAGATAAAGTTCAAAGAAGTAGCATGAAAGTAGAAGTAAAAAAATTATCACACGGAGAAGATCTGCCTCTTCCGTGTTATGCAACTGCGCAGAGCGCTGGTATGGATCTTTATGCTGCACTGAATGACTCTGCTATTTTAGATCCGCTTGAAAGGCTACTTATTCCAACTGGAATTATAATTGCAATACCAAGTGGTTTTGAGGGACAAGTCCGCCCGCGTTCTGGTCTTGCTGCAAAGTATGGGATCACCGTCTTAAATTCTCCAGGCACCATAGATTCTGATTATCGAGGTGAGGTTAAAGTTTGCTTGATTAATCTCAGCAATCAACCATATGAGGTAAAAAGGGGAGATAGAATCGCACAAATCCTTATTGCTCCTATGTCTCAGGTGATCTGGGATGATACAGAAGAATTCTACGTAGAAGAAACTGACCGAAATGCGGGGGGTTTTGGCTCAAGTGGTAGGTAGCTTATACAAATGCTGTCTGTTAGTTGATTTTTACATCAAAAATTTCTTGATCAAGGTAGTTTTTTACATATAATCCTAAGTATATTAATAATTTATTAAAGAGGTAGTTATGCTAATTTTCAAAAACTATCGTGGTCAATTCCACAAAATGAACACTGCACTTGCTGCACTTACTTCTCTGTATGTCATAGGCGCAGCAGTAGCACTTTCATCACCATATGCAACTACACCACTTGGGATAGGTGTATTAACAACTGTTGCTATTACACTAATTGGTTTAGCATGGTACACCATCAGCAAAAATAACGAAATATCTGAGGAGAAAGCTCCGAAGCTTGTTAGCCGTAATGGTCAGGTAATGTTGCTAGTAACAAGAGACATGTTTGAGGAAATGAAGAAAAACAAGAATAAAGAAGGTCAGCTAATAGACAATGAATATTATATAAGAAGGCAAGGACCATCGTGTTATTATTGATGATGAGTCCGGCAAGGAGCTAGGTAATACTTTACTCTTCGAGGTGAATTCACTAAAAGCGAAAAGTAGCAACGGTGAGTATACTTCAGACCCTCTAAATGAGGTACAGAAGAAATGAAGCGAAAAGGAGGGTGGTGCTTGGGTTAACACTTATTTAGGCAAACTTTCCGTTGCACAAGCTGCTCCTCAAACTCCAGGAAAACAATAAGCTAAGTATGAAAAGAAGTAGATCAAGTCTACCTCTTTTTTTCTAGAAGTTCTTGAATTTCGAGCACCACGCAAGTTGCATGAACATTGTTTCGAGCCTGCAGTAGGGTGCCCTAACTAGTCCATTTTTCTGTCATCCCAGCACTTTTCCTCCTGTCATCCGAGTGCCTCCTTTTTTGTCATTCCAGCGCGTGACGCTGGGATGGCTTTGTTGCATGGCAACTAAAAAATCTAGTGGTTACTGACGAAATTCATTATAAAGTGGCTATTTAACTACCGAAGAAAGAATATGCCACAGAAAATGAGAGTCAGTAAC
>NZ_WQMP01000170.1:0-1768 GCF_013366855.1 Wolbachia endosymbiont of Madathamugadia hiepei | reverse complement strand
TATGCATTGGGTAACCTCCTATTGTTGCTAAAATACTGGAGTTTACCCTATTTCTCTCTCTACTCTCTTTCTAATCCATAGTTAGCGTTTGGAGGACCAATTGGTGGTATAATTGCTATAGGCCTTATGGTTGTTGATGGGATATCAGGTGGTAAGCTCATTCAAGGGGCAGAAAAGGTACTAGATGCAAGTTATGACGTACTGAGTGCTGCGGGAAAAGGCATATTAGATGCAGGAAGACGGGCAGTACATAAGATGAAAAGCTCTGGGAAGGAAGTTGAAAAAGAAGGCAAGCCAACACATAGCTTTAACAATCCTGCCTACTTTCCTGAGGTGAATGATGGAAAGAAAGTTGATAGTGAAAAACAGCAAGTTCAGGGTAATAAAGCCAAAGCTGAGTTGCAAAGAAGAGAAAACTCAGAAAACAAAAGAGAAAGGTGCTAGAACTCAGTAGCATAAACCTTTCACCCCAGCGTTACCAAGCGCTGGGCATTACTTCCATTTACACTCGTCAGCTATCATAACAGCTTCGAGCAGGTGCTCTTCAAGTTTGCTGAGGGGCAAGTCACTTTGTGGATAATTCCCCCAAGATTTTAATATGTCAGAAGTTTCGATACCTTCAACAATAGGATATTCCTGATTTTTTCTAGCATATAGTTCTTGAGCTTGCTTGCTTACTAAAAATTCCAGCAAAGTTATAGCGTTTTCTCTGTTTTTTGCGTTTTTTGTTACCGCTGCTCCACTAATATTCACCATTACGCCATTATCATTTTGATTAGGGAAGAAAACCCCTAGCTTGTCTATAATATTCCTTTTATTTCCATGCCCTGATGAAAGAATCCTTGCAAAATAATAGCTGTTTACTATTGCAACATCTCCTTCACCAGCAGCTACAGCGTGGATTTGGTCAGTATCACCACCACTTGGTTTTCTTGCCATATTGCTCACAATTCCACAAACCCATTCTTTTGCCTTTTCAAAACCATCGTTTGCAATCATAAAAGCAATCAATGATCGGTTATATGGACTCGTAGAAGAGCGTACTAATATCCTTCCTTTCCACTCTTCATTTGCTAAATCTTCATAAGTACTTAAATCTTTAGGATCTGCTGATTCTTTATTATAAACCAATATTCTAGTTCTTTTTGTGAGGCCAAACCAATAATCTTCATTATCTCTAAATTTTGCAGGTATAGCATTTTTTAAAACCTCTGAGTCTACTTGGGACAGAAGGTCTCTTTTTTTTGCTAAAATCAAATTCACTGCATCTGCAGTCAAAAATAAGTCAGCTTCACCACCATTTTCCATGCGTGAGAGCAACTGAGAATAATCATCAATAATATAACGTACCTTAATGCCCGTATCTTTTGTGAATTCGTCAAATAAAGTGCGTACTAACTCCTCTTTACGTGATGAATAAACATTCACCACTTGTGAATTGTCAGTTTCGCTTTTCTTGTACAAATAAGTAACGACTATTAATACAACTGCTATTAGAAATGTGAATATTAAAGCTCTTTTCATATTGAATAGAATAATTTCTCTTAGTTAGAAATATCCAAATGGCAAGGTCTTGGCAAGTGTAAATCTTCAAAATGTTGCACTATCCCAGTTTGCAGTACTACCGCTAACTATGGATTAGAAAGAGAGTAGAGAGAGAAATAGGGTAAACTCCACTATTTTAGCAACAATAGGAGGTTACCCAATGCATAAGAATATAACAGAGTTATTCTGTTTTGTAGATGATTATTGTAAAATAATAGATGAG
>NZ_WQMP01000169.1:0-1773 GCF_013366855.1 Wolbachia endosymbiont of Madathamugadia hiepei | reverse complement strand
TTCTTTCTTCGGTAGTTAAATAGCCACTTTATAATGAATTTCGTCAGTAACCACTAGATTTTTTAGTTGCCATGCAACAAAGCCATCCCAGTGTCGGAGCACTGGGATGACACCGTCTGTTACGCAAATTACCTGCTATAGCTAACCAAAGTAAGATTTCCCCGAATACTGAAAAACAGAACAATAGCATGGCTTTAACATTTTTCTGCCTTTTATATCACTCAATACCATATCTCTACATCGTCTTGAAGAACCCCATACACTTAACAATTTGAATTACACCTCACGTTCTTTAGAATGTCCAGTAGTGAATACATCAGAAAACACACTCTTAACAGCATCCCATGTACTTAAATCAGGATCTTCTTGTTTCTCTTCGCTAACTCTCTGACAAAATCTTCCAGCACCATAACCAACTAATGCACCAACTGCTGCAGCTGCAAGAAATACTGCAATAGCAGCACCTACAGGAGTCAAAGCGGCAGCAACTGCAAGATATGCTATGCTCAGGCCCAACAATAAGCCAGCGGAAGCAGTTATAATAGGCAACTTATTTCCTTTTGTACTGTGTGGAATATTCGCCTCATCAGCACAAGGCTTATTGTTAGGATTATCTAGTGTAGAACTATCGTTTTTTCTGTTCGCAACTCTTTTGCTTTCTGCTTCCTCTAAAAGCTTTTTCACACTTTCGTTTTTAGCTAGGTCCACTGGAGTTTTACCAGAGTCATTTTCTAATGAATGATCCGCTCCTTTTGCTAATAGAGCCTCAACCGTCTCTAATCATCCAAACATAGCAGCCAAATGTAAAGCAGTGTCGTCATCCGAACCTCGTGCATCAACATCAGCATTTTTATCTGCTATGAGGTATTTAACTATATCTAAACGGTCACTAAAAATAGCTATATGCAACAATGTGCATTTTATTGGCTTAGCGAACCTAGTAAATGCACGTACACATGCACTAAACAAGTGGTTTTCATTAAAACTTTTCTGTTCCCATTCCTCATATGTACTTTGATGTTGTGCTTTTAACACCTCTTTTATTTGTTCAGATATATCACTTAAGTTGTTGAAGTGTACTGAACGCAGCATCTCCTCCCACTTTTCCAATGTTGAAGTCATAACTACCTTCTCCTATTTAAAAATAATCATATAGTTTAATTACCGCATACTTTAATAAGAAAGTTAAGATTTATTATTTTTATATTTTACGTAAAATTATTAGTAATTGTTTTAGCTTACTATAGCTTGATTAATAAGTAAACATGCTACAAATTAGCATCACAAAAAATTTAAATATTTACTCTTTGTTTTTCAAAGCGGCGGAAAATACCTATATTTGTGAGAACAAGCCGGGTAAAAACAAGGTTGTGAAAATAGAAGCTTGAAATTGTTACAGCAAAGTTAGGCAAATTGGTTCGTATCTAAACGTGGTAGAAGTAGGCTGATATAGCTGGTTTTGCGTTGTGTTAAATTACTATATTAAAAAGTTCGCGTAGGTTACGCGGTTTATTGTCTAATATCAATATAGGACAGATTAAAAAGTTTCCCTACGATTAGAGGTTTAGCGAATTTATTATGTATCTTGTTTGATAACGAAAGTTGGTGTAACTTTTATGTTTAAGAAATTTACCAAACGAGGGAAAAAAGCAAAAGAAACCCTGGTCGGTATTTACTTTTAGTATTGTCTTTTTCCTCTGTCTGGTAAATTTCTTAAATATTATAGTTTAGACTAGTTGCGTTTAAAAGCAGCTAAATTGCAGCGTTTAAGGC
>NZ_WQMP01000168.1:0-1819 GCF_013366855.1 Wolbachia endosymbiont of Madathamugadia hiepei | reverse complement strand
CCTGCACAGATTGCGAAGATAAACAAATAGCTTCAGTATCATTATAAGGGTAACGGCGAAGGTTGTCAAGTAGTTTTTTTTGTTTCTATTCACTCCAACAGGTGAGCTACCTTTCTATAAAGGACCTATCAACTGTTGCAATTATAGGCGTAAACAAGAATGACAAAAGAGTACGGGATTGAGTAACTATATACACTTCTGCTGGCATACCGGGATATAGGTATACATTTTTGAACTGAGCAAGCTCTGACTTTGGTATCACCACACGTACTGAATAATAACGCCCTAACCTTGGATCGTCGAGGGCATCAGGAGAAATATGGCTTACTATACCGTTAATTAAACTTAAACGACGTGCGCTGTAAGCACTCAGCCTTACTTTCACCTTTAGCCCTTCCAATCCGTCAATAGAGACTATATTGCTATTCTTTTTTTGTGCTGACAGTATCTCCTCTATATTTCTAGTCTGAATTTTAGCGTCTATTATTAAATCATCATTAGATGGCACTACGCTCATAATCGGCACACCAGACTGTATAACACCACCTTCCGTATGGTACCGTATATCCGTAACTATTCCGTTTTGAGGCGATCTAATAACTGTGCGTGCTAACGCATCTTCTGCAACCATCAACCTCTCTCTTAAGTCAGCAATAGACATGCTAACTTCTTTAAGCTCAATGTTTGCTCTCTCTTGAGCGTCATTCTTCACATTTATGATTTCTAACTCGTTTTCTCCAATTTTTTGTTGTACCTGAGATATTGCAGCACGGTAATGACCAACTCTACCTTCAATTTCAGCAAACTGCTTTTCCAAAGCCAAAATGTGTGGCTTACCTATGTGACCACCGCTAAGAAGCTGCCTTTTTGTTTCTAACTCCTCAGCTATTAAGTCATATTGCTTGAGAGCTGCATCCAGTTGAGAATTCAGCCCTACTAGCTCATCATGTAACTGTCTTATACGCTGTTGCAGTATGTCAGTTTTTCCCAATATGCTCTTGTGCTGGGAATCAAATAATCTTATCTGATTTTTCATCACTTTGCTTGCAAGATTGCCATCAGATAATTCTTTGACTTCATCAGGAAATTCAATTGTGTCTAGGCCTCCCCTAATAGTAATAAGCCTTGCTTCAGTTGCCAAAAGTGATAAGAGTTTTTCTTTGATTATACTCAAATTCGCCTTCTCGTTAACATCACTTAACAAAACTAAAGGCTCATCTTTTTTGACTGCCTGGCCCTCTTTGACCAAAATTTTACTTATTATTCCTCCACCCAAATGTTGAACTATTTTCCTGTTTGAAGATACAATAACTTCTCCACTTGCATGCACTGCCCCATCAATTGGAGCTATAGCTGACCAAATACCACCTATTCCAAAAAAAATGAGTATTACTATCAGACCAAAAAACAGTGGTCCCCATGTTACTCTCAGAACCTCATTTACGTTATTACCCTCGCGTTTTAAAATAAAACTTACCACCGCATCAATCAGTGCGAACGTTTTATCCAAAAATTTTAGGTACTTCTTCTTTTTATTTTTTGTTCCTTGCATGTTTATATTATCACTATGGCCAAGTAGGCCTGTCAAAGAGAATCCAGCGCTAAGTTTTTTTAACTTACTTATCATATATTACTGTGAACTCGCGTTAATGTTAAGATAACATACAAAAACAAAGAATCCATGACTTATACACTTCATTTGGACTGCAAAACACCAGAATAAACTATTTAACGCTAACTATGGATTAGAAAGAGAGTAGAGAGAGAAATAGGGTAAACTCCAGTATTTTAGCAACAATAGGAGGTTACCCAATGCATA
>NZ_WQMP01000167.1:0-1828 GCF_013366855.1 Wolbachia endosymbiont of Madathamugadia hiepei | reverse complement strand
GTACAGATTGAGAAGTTAAACAAATAGCTTCAATACTATGATAAGGGTAACGGTGAAGGTTGTCAAGTAGTTTTTTTGTTTCTATATGTCTAGCGCGCTGCTAGAAACTATGTAAGAACTATTACAATTTCTCCGCAAATTTCAAATTTAACGCGTTCAGACATATGATTATTCCCAGCAAAACCATAGGTACTGAAAGCAACTGCCCCATAGTCAAATCAAGCCATAAATAGCCAACTTGGTAGTCTGGTTCGCGGAAAAACTCAACTATAAAACGTACTATTCCACACCACATAATTGCAATACCAGTTAATGCACCGCGATATAGCCTTATTCTAGTCAAGAAAAACAGTGAATTTATAGCCGCAAAAAATAACAATCCTTCCAAAAATGCCTCATAGAGCTGACTTGGGTGGCGTAGCAAACTATCACCACTTTCCGGAAATACCATGCCCCATGGCACAGTTGTAACTCTGCCAAATAACTCTCCGTTTATAAAGTTGCCTATGCGACCTAGAAATAAGCCTATGGGAACTCCGCAAGAAATTAGATCCAGTGTGTAAAATATAGGAATGTTATGTCTTTTGCACGAAATGATCACCGCACACAAAACTCCTATGGCGCCACTGTGAAATGACATTCCTCCTCCCCAGGTTTGCAGTATCTCGATAGGATTGCTTATATAAAAAACTGGATCGTATATTGACACGTAGCCAAGTCTGCCTCCAAGGATAATACCTGCAATAGTGGCTGTTAACAATGAATCGTAAAAACTCTTGGAAAGTATTTTTTGGTTGTCCAGTTTGTGTAAATACCAATATGCAAAGACTATACCTAGAACATATGCCAAAGAATACCAATATATAGAGACAGGACCGATGCTGAAAATTACTGGATTTAAAGACATACCTTGCTACAAATCATTCTTAGACAATCTACTTTTCTCACGGTCCCACTCTCTCTGTTTTATGGTTGCTCTCTTATCGTAGAGTTTTTTTCCTTTTGCAATGGCAATTTCAGTTTTCGCCAATCCTTTGTCATTGAAATAAATTGAAAGTGGCACAACAGTTATTCCAGCAGTTTTAATCTGGCCAATTAGTTTATTTATCTCTTTTTTATGCAGAAGTAATTTACGTTCCCTTTTCGGCTTATGGTTTCTTTTGTTTGCAGCTTTATATTCTGCAATGTGCATATTGTGCAGCCATATTTCACCGTCTTTTTCGATAACGTAAGCGTCAGAAATGTTTGCTTTTCTTTCCCTCAGCGATTTAACTTCACTACTTAGTAGGACCATACCTGCTTCAAATTCTTCTAAGATGAAGTACTCAAACCTTGCTTTTTTATTTTCTGCTATAACTTCCATATTTAAAGACACCCTTGAGCTTTAATATACTACAGGATTTTCAGCTCTTGCAGCAATGTTAAAAAATAATGTTCCAACTCCTACGCTCAAATGCAAAATACTTTTTAGATAGGCTGATGTAGCCGAATTTTTTTCCAAAGATGGTTGATCTAAAAAAAGATATTGAAGTTATGGGGGCAAACAATTGAGCAAATCCCATGGATTGGTGCCTTAATTGGCATTCATGCGTTATTAACATAATTAACTTATAAAAGCAGATATTATAGAAAAAGAAACACGCTATGGCAAGACTAGAAAATTCTAAAAATAATATAATTTATGAATTAGTGGATGATAAAGGTGAGTTAACAGAGGAAGATAAAGAAAAGGTCCTAAAACTAGTCTCTGTGAAAAAAGTTTATCATGAGAAAATAAGGAAAGATGTAGCAAAAACTGGTAGTTTAACTTAGCTACAAATAGAGAAAT
>NZ_WQMP01000001.1:0-21863 GCF_013366855.1 Wolbachia endosymbiont of Madathamugadia hiepei | reverse complement strand
GATCTCCTATTAACTTTTTAGTTCACATTTTTTCTACGCTTATTTCATATTCTTTACAACGCAAAAAACCTTCCATTTCCAACTCTTTCTTTATCGGCTAATCCATAGTTAGCGTTAGTGGTAGGCTCAAATCACAATGTTCGTACAGTTGTGTGCTCTGACACTGGCATCCAAGATACTACTTTAGTAATAAATATTTAAGAAATTTACTAAATGGAAAAAAAGCAAAAGAAGCCTCGTGGTGGCTAGTTATTTACTTTTGTGTCAAAATATCGGCGTTTTTTTTATTCTAAACGCTTGATGAATGCGACTTAGCTGCTTTTTAATGCAACTAACCTTAGCTGCAACGTTTAAAAAATTTACTAAACAGAAAAAACAGCAAAAGAAATCCCGGTAGCTAGTTATTTACTATCTATCCTATAATTGGCGTTTTTTTATGTTTTAAACGACTTATAAGCGCGTTTGAGCTTGAAAACCAGAAGTTTTAGAAAGACGCGAGGTGCACATAGTGCAAAAAATTAAACATGGCACGCCAGATATACTAAGTTTTTTTGTCATTTAATCTGCACAGACTGAAGATAAATAATAGCTTCGTTCTCATTATTAAGGGATTTAGAGGAACTTGTCAAGTAGTTTTTTTCGTTTCTATTGAATTCCCGTGGCTTCTGAACATATAGTAGAATATATAGGTATAAAAGAACTTAAACCTGGGTGGAGTTATTCATTTATACTGCATCTTTTAAAAGCAATAAATAAACAGTAAAAATAAATGTTAGTACTGATGCAGACAAAACAAGAATAGCTGCACTGATTGCTTGACCATTGTAAACATAGCTCGTTAAGCCGATAAAAACAGCCATGATAAAAGATCTGATGAATGAAACTCCAGAAGAAGCTGTACCTTTAATTTCAGGAAAAACATTCAGTGATGCATTAAAAAGCACTGCCTGGCAAATTGCACAACCAATACAGAAAATTATCATAGATAGCGTTACCAAGTAGTAAGAATTAGGTATGACTGCACTGAATATTAAAAGGAGTAGGGATCCAATAGCAATTACGCCTGTACCATAAATTACACACCTTATTGCCCCAAGTTTCTGTAAGATCTTGCCAGTAAATAGACTGACGAGTGAGAAGGATCCAACTATTGCACCTTGATGCAGTGCATAAATAGCGCTAGACAAGCCAAAAGTCTCCATGTATAAAAAAGGTCCACAAGTGATAAATGACATATAAGCAGCAGAAAAAAGGCTCATTACCAAAGATAGTGCCATAAATTTTGAACTCAATAATAGCTTCTCATAGTCTTTCATCATTTTTTTCAAATTAAAGATATCGCGGTCCTTTTTCGTTTCCGGCAACAGAAAAAGCAGCAAAACCCAGGAAATTAAACAAAGTATTGCAACACTTGCATAATTGCCACGCCATCCCACAACTTCATTGATGAAACTGCCCAAAACCGGTGCAACTGCCATGACAACTGTCAGGAAAGAATTCATGATTCCGATAAACTTCACTGCTTCGTCGCCTTTATAGCTATCTGCAACGATTGCAAATACAACTACAGACGTGCTAACACCAATGCCTTGAATAAAGCGAGAAATTAAAAGCCAAAGAACTGATGGTGCAAAAACACAACCAACAGCACCAACGAGCAGCAAAGTGTTACCTATGATCATAATTCTCCTCCTGCCATAGCATTCAGACAATGGACCAAAGAATAACCCTCCTATGCAAAAACCTAGGAAATTGTAAGCAATAGTTAATTGAATTGTACCTTCCGACACATTGAAATAGCGCACCATATCCGGAAAGCTAGGTACAGAAACATCAATTTCAATAAACTTGGCAATCAAAGATAAGAGCAACAGAAAGGGTAGTAGCATTTAAAATCTTCAACTAATGGACAAAAGTAGCACATCTAAAGCGTTTAGCAAAGAATATTTTTCATTATTTCACCAAAACTGCTCTCACGTAAAGAAGTAACGGAATCAGGATAGGCTAGACACTAACAAGAGAAATACAACAACCATACGCGTTGAATTAAGGGCAAATTTTCAAAAACATAGTTGATTCAATATTGAAATAACTCTTCCCGCTGTTATTTCCCCTTAACTTGAGCATATGTAAAATATTCGTGCATCACGTGCTGCCATTTGGTATACAGGAATTACAGTGTTCCTTTGCCAAAATCTCCAGAATCTGCACTATATTTAGTGCTGCACCTTTGCGCAGATTGTCAGCCACTATCCACATGTTTAATCCGTGTTCAACGGTGTTGTCTTTTCTAATACGCGATACATATACAGCGTCTTCCTGTACAACATCAATTTGAGTTGTATATTCTCCACCTTTGCGCCTATCATACACTAAAATTCCACTGTCTTCGGTTTCACTTAGCACTCTACGAGCTTGTTCTTCAGTTATAGGCTGATAAAACTCTACATTCACTGCTATAGCATGACCAATAAAAACGGGTACCCTCACGCAAGTTGCAGTAACTTTTATATCTTCTCCTAAGATTTTTTTTGTTTCCTCTTGCATTTTCCATTCCTCTCTTGTGGAACCATCCTCGATGAATTCTCCTATGTGAGGAATACAGTTAAATGCTATTTGCTTAGGAAATACCTCGGGTTTTTTGGTTTCATTCATAAAGATCTTTTTTGTCTGATGATAAAGTTCATCCATTGCTGCTTTGCCTGCGCCGGAGGTCGATTGATAAGTTGAAGCAACAATTCTCTTTATTTTTACTTTTTGGTGTAATAAGTGCAGTACTAGCAACATCTGTATTATAGTACAGTTTGGATTGGATATTATGTTGTGGTTTTTGTATTCCATGATTTTTCCTTTGTTAATCTCTGGAATGATCAGCGGTACACCTTCTTTCATCCTAAAATGGAAACTGTTATCTATAACAATGCATCCTGCCTCAGTTGCAATTGGCACATATTCTTCAGAAACATGAGTCCCAGCACAGAAAATGGCTATATTGACTCCAATAAAGTCACAATCTTCAAGACATGAGACAGTTAGTTCTTCATCACCAAAACTCACCTTTTTTCCCTTTGATTTTTTTGATGCGAGTACGATAATAGAATCTATCGAAATTTTTTCTTCGTCTTGAAACTCAGCAAGTATATTCAGCACCTCGCGTCCTACTCTTCCTGTCGCTCCAACAACAGCAATTTTATGTCCCATATAGATGAACCTCTGACTTAAAGTTATATTATATTTTCACTGATAAAATTTACAATTGTTTTAATATTTTTACCTTGCAATTAACCATAATTTAGTTATTCTTATGCAAGATTAATAATATTACGTGGTAAAGTAAGAGATGAGCAAAAAGTATGATGAAACTAAGGTTAAACCTGCAACATCTACACCTCCAGGACCTAAGGGAACCAATGAGTCAAAGATTCAAGTGAAAAGAAGGAAATTTCCGAATTTTAATGATGAAAGGTATTCTGTAAAAACTGTTAAAACACGGTTTCTAGAAACAGGACAACAGCCTTCAAAGCTAAGGAATTTCTTGAAATCAATACCAATTATAGGAAGGTTTTTAGCAAAAGTTTTTACACCCGAAAAAATAGAAATTATCAGCAACCCTATATGTGAAAACAGGGAGGCATACGAAGCATATAAAAGGTCACGAAACAAATACCATAGTAAGGCGAAAGATGAGGCAAAAACAATTTGCACGGGTGGTAAGCACGAGAAAGTAATAAGCAGTAAAGTTAAGCAGGGTAGTGTTGAACAAGTGGAACACGAGGAGAAAAGTCGTGACTCATAAGTATCTTATCTAAAAAGCCCTTAGCTGTGCTTTTGTTGCGTAGCAAGTGGAGTTATACCAACTCCACTACACAGAAAGCGGACAGACGAAAGTGGAAAAAAGTTATAACGTCACCCAATAGAAACAAAAAAACTACTTGACAAATACCTCCAGCCCCATTCACGGAACTGTACAGTACGCCAAGTACATTGAGTTTAAAGAATCTAGTTATAAGGCGGGAAATGCCAATTTTTAGGCGACAATGTGAATACTTCAACACCATCTTTTGTTACCCCAAGCGTATGCTCAAACTGCGCAGAAAGTGAAAGGTCACGTGTTGTTACTGTCCAGCCATCTAGCTTGCTGAGCAGAGTTTCATGTTTTCCAGCGTTGATCATTGGTTCTATTGTAAAAAACATGCCTTCCTTTAAGACAAGATCTTCATCTTTATCATAAAAATGCACCACATTTGGCGGAGCATGAAAGACTTTTCCTATACCATGTCCACAATAGTTACGTACGATAGAATAGCCAAAATCTTCAATATATTTCTCTATAGCAAGCCCAATTTCATTTAATTTATTACCAGGTTTAACTTGCTTTATCGCTTCCATCAATGCGCCATAGGTAGCATCACACAAGCGTTTTGCTTTTATTGACGGCTTACCAGCCCAAAACATACGACTTGTGTCGCCATGCCAGCCATTTAAAATTACCGTGACATCGATATTTACAATATCTCCACCCTTAAGCGGCTTATCATCAGGAATGCCGTGACACACAACAGCATTTTTTGAAGTGCAAATCGATTTGGGGTACCCTCTATAGTTCAGTGGTGCTGGAATTGCGCCTGCTTTGATTATAAAGTCATGACATAAATCGTTTAGTTCATTAGTTGTTACTCCTACTTCTACGTGTGGTGCAATGAAATCAAGAGTTTCAGCTCCTAACTGGCCAGCTTTTCGCATAAACTCAAAGTCTTCCTGTGAATATATAGTTATGTCCATATTTTCCATATATTATTGTAATTATCATACACATTTTTGTGCAGAATTAACAGCTTTGTTTATAGCCTGCCATGCCATCAAAGTAGTCCCCATAGGTTCTAGTGTCAAGCGTATAACTGTATGAACATTGCAATTTGATCCAGCCGTTACTCAATAGAAACGAAAAAAACTACTTGACAAATCTCACCAATCCCATTATCATAAGGTTGAAGCTATTTGTTTAACTTCTCAATCTGTACAGGTTAAAATGACAAGAAAACTTGTATTTGGCGTACTATGTGCACTGCATGTCTTTTTAAAACTTCTGGTTTTCAAGCTGAAACGCGCTCATAAGTCGTTTAAGACATCACCCAACACCGGATTTTAAAATAGAGAGTGGAATAACTAGCTACCTTGGGGTTTTATTGTCTTTTTCCTCTGTCTGGTAAATTTCTTAAATATTATAGCTTAGACTAGTTGCGTTTAAAAGCAGCTAAATTGCAGCGTTTAAGGCATAGAAACGCCAATACTGAAAATAAATACCGACTGGGGTTTCTTTTGCTTTTTTTCTATTTAATGAATTTCTTAAACATAAAGGTTATACCAACTTTCGTTATCAAACAAGATACATAATAAATTCGCTAATCTGATCGTAGGGAAACTTTTTAATTTACCATTGGCATTAGGAAGAAAGTTGTAGACACAAAACAGTCGACTACTTTTTTTTGATTGTATCTATTGCACGACCAATTTCATCTTGTAAATCATCACGGTCATTTTTTTCATCATGATTTAGCCCTTCAATCCTACCTTCTAGCTCTAGTTTAATTATAGTATTGATTTTATCTATGTTATCGAGAAAGCTTTGACATTCTTCATCACTATATTCTTCACCAGATGCCTTTCTTTCGATAAATAAGTCTTTAAACCCTGCTAGATCAGAATTCTGATCGGTATTCAGTACAACATTTCTCTCTATGAAGCTAAGGTCCGATAGTAATAAACTAACCTCGAGTAGATCTTCACTTTTAATGTTTGCAAGATTATCAAGGTTGTCTAAAATGTTTAACATCTTGAGTTCTTCCTGAGCAATTTCTTGATCTTCCTTGTCGAATTCAGACAACAATTCTCTATCATCCACAAGTTTCTCACTAAGAGCCTTGTTGAGCTTTGAAAGATTAATATCATCTTGCTTAATGTTATCCAGCAACAAGTCTACTCTTGCCCTACGCGCATTTAAAATGTCATCGTAGTCACTTAGTTTTATGTTACCGTCTTTGTCCTGGTGTAGTTTATAATAATCAAGACCTTTGAAGTTTTTTTTACTGATTTTCATTGTTGCTCTCATCCTTTATTAGCTTATCCGATATGCCTCTTTTTATTAATTCATCTGGCTGCCCCTCGCCTTGTTTTGGATCCGGCTCACTTGGTTGATTACTATCACCTTCATCCTTATATCTCTCTGGCTTTCTTTTGCGTCCTATGGTGTAATCATGAAGTTTGTCCAAGAATTCTCGCCTATGCGATTTTGCTCTATAGAGTAGGTTATGGTTATAGCTATGCTTTCCTATAGAATCAACGCCATGTTCCCAAGTAAACTTCATAGCATCTTTTATTGTATAGCCCAAATGTGACCCCACATATCCTTTGTAATAATCTAAATATCTACCAATTCTTCTGTGTGTAATATCTTCTTTATCAACTCCAAACGCCTTGTAAATTTTTTCCTCAAGTTTATCAACGTCATTTTCAGGTGATGTTGCAAATTTTGTTGCTTCGATAGTAGCACCTACAAACTTACGCGGCACATCAATAGCGTATTTCAACACACCTCCAACTCGTGGTATCCTGCCTAGTAGATTAGCCGTACCTCCGGCTAATCTATCCGGTAAATGAGTAGCCCAACTGCCTAAAGACTCTAGTCTTCCACCAATTGTATCTTGCCAATAAGACCGTTTTAATCCTTCCATTATTCGAACTAAAGGCGATGCTTCATACATTCTAGATATACTATAAACGCTGAATCCACCACCAGCGATACTTGAGCTCATTTGTTGCACGAACTCGCATAAGGAGAACATTAAGAATGAGAGTAAGAATAATACAAAGATTTCTCCCGCATTGATTAAATAACCTCTCTGTATGTCTTGCACCCTTTGGTAGTCGCTATTTTCTTGATGTTCCTTTTTATTTACATCATGAAAATTCTTTAATTCGCAGCTTACACTTCGCTTGATCATATTCTGCACTAAAACCCTTATTTCACTTATTATTTCCCTGTAACTGCTGCACTTGTTTATATCTTGACAGTGGCGCTCTACTATTTTACTAATATCACCACCTATCTTGTTGTTTATACTGTCTATCAACGATAAAATATCAGCCTTTTCTGATGCATGAGATAAACTGTTTGTTAAGCGTACTAGATTTCTCTTATTTTCACTACAACCACCACTAACCACTATGTCGCTTTCTGCTATATAATGGTCTGCTGGATTTTCTTTAGTATCAGGAACTGGGTTAAAGAAGGGATAATCTATATAACGGAAACCTTTTCCAATGTAATCCGGCGGAAGAAGGATATATCCAGCACCGCCAGTGAATTTTATTGTGCCACCTGCTCTGCTTAGTTTTTCTATGCCCTCTATGCTTTTGTCTACATTCAACGGAGAAGCCTCTCCGATAGTGTAAGGTACAAAAATTTGTCCTGGAGTCCAACCAAAGTACTGTTTATCAATGATACAAAAACCACCAAACATCCATTTTGGAGCACACAATCTTACCTCAACCCATTTATTGTAGCATACAGTGAAACCTAGCTGTCTATAGAAGGTATTCATTATAATTGCAGCCAGCAATGACAGCAGGGCAAATATCATAATCGATTGTAAGCAGAAACTAATACAGAATTTTATCCAACCTTCAAATAGACTTTTCAGCGGTGAAAATAAGATAGAAATTAGAAACAGTGGCATTATGGCTATAAGCAAAGCTATACCCACGAAGCCGGAAAGGAATATTATGTAAGAATATACACATAGCAGGAAATATAAAACGATCCCTATCAAAATTGCCGGTATCATAAGTAGGCTTGCCCACATTTGGTAATGCAAAAGCGCTGCAAATTTTTTCCAAACAGAGTAAGCAAAAAACTTGTTGAACATGTCCTCCATGAAACTGAACAATTTAACACGGGCTTCTCCACCGGCTTCGGCAGGGTCCCAATTAGCATCTGTATTCATATTAGGAGCAAAGCTAGTAATTACATTTATCATATATTCAAGTCCTTCAACAAACAAAGTAAGGAAATGATCGTAGAAAAATCTAAAGCTTCCAGGAGATATAAGCACTATTACTAGAGTGATTTTCATCATCCTGATGAGCATATCATGCTTAGTCTCTCGTATCATACCAAAAAGGTAAAGGAGCGATGAAATCACTATAAATAAAACAAGCAAAGAAAGAACGAAATTGTGAAAGCTTGTACTCTTTTCAGCTATATCCTGAAACATAGCCTGTGCTGCTGCAGGTTCACCTTCATTGTTTTTATTGATCAACAATACACTCTTTAGATAGTTATAAACGTAATCAAAAAACCCGAAACTACTTGGTTGCTGCACTCCACTCAAAAATTCAAAAGAGTAGCCGCCTACATTATCTAAGTAATATCTGTCTAATATTTTTACATATATTTTCCATCCCTTTTCTAACTCCAGTAGTTTACAATTTCTGTCCTTTAACTTTTTCTCGCCTTTTTTCAAAGTAAAAAGCCCGCTTCCATTTTCTGCTACAGAGTGATAACCTAGATGCATAGTAGGAGATTGAGGATTGCGCATGGACTTCAGACTTTCGTTAGGGTTGTTATCACCCGGCTTTTTAAACAGAAGGTAAGCGCCATGACCATTAGTAAACCAACATGGAGCACTACGTGACACTATGCTTTTGCCATTATCCTCATTAATGCGCTTACAATTTACAGTACAACTTGTACTAGAACTACTTGAAAATTTTTGCATATTAGATTTGTAATCATTGCAAACCAAGTGAAAGTCAGGCAAGCTATTATCGCCTTGTTTTGCTTCGAATTTGGTTGCATATTTCAGCTGCTCCAAGCTTTGCAAGCTGTAACTGCCTTTAGATTTTTTCTTATTATCATTACTCCAAGATGTCCATGCACCATTAACTCGTACTATTAAATCATCTCCATTGGTTTCGAATCCGGTATACTTCCACTTCACCACTTGGTTAGAGTGAAAACCATAATTGATTTCACCGGTCTCAGGATCAATAGGTTCTCCACTTTCACCTTCTGGAAAAAACGCATCATGACCGATTGGAAAATGAGCACCAACTGTAATAGGTTCAGGACCAAAATAATCAGCAGATATGCACCTTGGAAAAGGCGTATCGTTCTTATTACAACCTGTTATCAGCACATAAGCTGCAAGAAGTAATAACCTAAACCAAAATGTGCCTAAGCGTAACTGCATATCTAAATTTTTTCCAAATATAGAAATAAAACTTTACTTAAAATGTCTTTTCAATTAGTTACTCCATAATATCACTCATTTCCCTCTTCTTCTTTCTTGTCCTTGTTTTCAGCTCCAGGACCTTTCTTCTCTTTTAGTTGCTCTTTCGTTTCAGGCAATGCTACCTTTCGATCTTTTTTTTCCTTACCTCTATCTCCAGGTCCCCCTGAATTTTTTTCAGAACCTTGCCCTGGTGTTTCAGATTGCGTCTTAGGCAACTTATACTCAATTTGTGCTCGATCTTGACTCGTCATTCTTTTGACATGTGGTATCATGCCTTCAATTCCTCTCTCCTTATTTCCTTGAGTTGCATCGTCAAGTCCAACAGTTGACAGAATAGCTTGTGATGCGCTGCTAGCAACATCACCAACACTGCCAGCAATCCCAAAACCAGCACTAAATATTGCTTGTGCCATAGTTTCTGATGCGGAAACAAAAACTTCCATTGCTTTGCCAATAATGAAGTATATAATTACCTGGATTAGGTCTATAGGTAATGCTGCAAAGTGCCCACCAGTTTTCGTTCCATCACTTAATGCAACATCAACACTAGTGCCAGGACTATATCCAAGAGGTAGTATAGATTTCATAAGACAGAAATCATAGGACAAGAAATTTATACTAATTAAACATTGATAGCATGCAGAGAAATTTGTGAGGTTATACAAAACTGAATACATCAATTGATTCAAAATTGATAAAGATGAAAATAAAATCATCGGCTGTACTGCAACATAAGCAAGTGTCTTTATCCAGTTATCGAACAGGGACTTAGTCTGTTGAAATAAGATAAACACGATAAATAAAGGCGTTAATGATAGCAAAAACGCTACTAGGACAGTAGATATCACATATCTAAATGTAGCGCTAATAATACATTTTAAGAACATAAAACTAGCATGAAGTATTATCAAAAAAGCGATAAAACCAAAAGGACCAGCAAATATCAACGATAAAAACTTCAACCATGTTTCTCCTGTAAGTAATATTCCTGCTGTTAAATCTAAGAACGCAAATCTTTTACCTCCTTCTCCTATATAACCAGAGAAACTATCTACTAAATGAGTGCTACCATCCATAAAAAATTTGGATAAAGTTGTACCAAAGAATTTCCAGCTATTATCGCTAAAGGCAAAAGCTATAAATGCTATCTTCATCATCCTTACAATAAAGTCAAATTTACTTAGCTGTATCATTCCAAGCATATAGCCAACAACAGTAAATATAACATATAGAGTAAGTAAAGCTCTTACCCCTTGAAGAAGACCTTTCGCATACCCTTTGTATAAATCTTTGACGCTATCCCCAATTACCTCTTTTTTTATAAAGTCAAATACCTTGTTTACATTTGATGAAACGAAATCGTTAATCTTTCTTTTGACAAATAAGGTTATATTATACTCATTGTTTTCATAATATTTGCCTTTTTCATCTGTAATATCTTCTTTTTCTACGTTACTTACATCGATACCAAAATATATCTTCTTAGATTCTCCATTCTGAAAATGTTCCCCGCTTATTACATCTAATATGGTATACTTATCTTTTCCGTTTCTTACTCCTACTGCTTTGAAATCATTAGTTCCCACACTACTCAAATCTTTAGGTGGCTCATTACCTAAATATACATATAGTTTCTTGCCATTAATGTATTCACATGATCTGGTTACTTCAACATGGTACCCACCCCTATCAGCTCTATAGCAACCATAGTCTGCAATAGCAAGCATTACATCACTACCAGGTGTTACCTTATCTACTACTGTATAATCATAATTTAATCTCAGAGAAAAATCCTCGAAATTATCACTAATTTGTGAACACACATTATCCTTTTTTACACCCTTTTCCTCTGGAAGACATTGAGTATCCTGAGCAGTATCTTGGTCCTCAAGACTGCCAATTTTCGCAACAAGAGCTTCAGCCCAGAAGATATTTTCGATGTCTTCTTCGCCGGTTGATGTAAAACCAGTGCTACCTTTATTTTCTTTAATCTCCTTGAGCTTATCTTCAACCTCTTTAAGGTGAGAGTACATGTTGCATGTACTGTTTTTAGCATCATATTTTTTGTATCTTATAGAGGAGACACAATTTCGGTTTCCTTTTTTATGCAAACCATTATTGAATATACCTTCTTTGGTATAACATATATTTTGGTAGTAACAATTAAGCTCATAAGAGCCGTACTTTTTTATCTCGTTAAGATTACAGTTTTTTCCTCCACATAATTCATTCAGTCCCACTCTTGCTCGTCGCAAATCTAACAGCGCACCATTTACCCATGGTTTGTCGTCCTTAATGAAATTTTTATTAAAATGCACTTTATTATCATATGGAGTGTAGCCATTACCAACTAACACTTTTCTTTCCTTTACTTTTGTTTTATCAAGAGGTAAAAATTTTACTTTATTTCTCTTTCCATCTTTGCCCTCACAAAAAAATTCTTTTCCCTTTTCATCGCTAATATTCAGTATTTCACTTGCTAGCACTTTTTTATCTCCTGTTTCGGTTCTATAACAATTGTCATCAAAGCTGACTTTTTCTCCTGGGTTATCATAATCAATTGTTATCTCCCTGGAGACCAAGCTAAAGCTTAACTTATCACCAGGATTCACTTTAATTCCAGTGTCTACATAACGTCTATTACTGCCAAACCCTCTACCACCACACAGTTCGTTTCCACTCACGCCTTTTTCGTCAACGCCGTAATTATTAGGCACATCGTTAATATTTGCAGCTTTACTATAATTTGGAATTGAACCATCAGCACAAAATACGGCAGGAACAAGAACTTTTCTTGGATTCTTGCCTTCTTTAGGGGGGCAAAAATTTAATGACCCACCAAGGGTAAATTTGATTTTCTCATCTTTACTGATTACTTGACCAGAATCAACCCAATGAATTTTAACTCCTTCGTCAGCTTTACGAACTGGAACGTTCACGTTAACACTGGTACTTCTGCTTTGCAGCCCAGGCTCGACACAATCCATGCTACAGCCAGTGATTGCAAGATATAATACCAATAATAGTGATCTTTTACTTATCATCATTAGCCTCCTGCTCCTATCTTATGCCCTTGAGACCTTTGCAGTACTTCAGGTTTTTTGCTTGGTGTGCCTGATGGTTGATGAGCACCCCCTCCGCTTCTTGCTCTCCTGTGAACGCTTTGCTCATCTAATCCTACTAATCCCATTAGGCTCTGTTGATATTGTTTTCCAGGTTCTTTTTGCACATAAACACCAAACAACGAGTCAGATATTTTCGAAGAAGCTTCAACTAAAGCTTTCATAGCATGACCCAAGATAACAAAAGCCATCATAACGGCGATATTAGGTGTATACTTGGAAGCATATCCATAGAAGATGCAAATTTTAAAAATCTTTAGGTCAACTTTGAGTATACATGTAGTGCAGACCTCGAAATTAAACACTGAATACACAATATAATCCATAACTTGGCTTATCAGCGATATAAAAATTAAAAGCACCACTGGATGAATCGCAAATCTTGCCAAGTTTTTGACCCAGTTGTGAAACATCTGCCTAGTGTATGTAAACAGAAGGCAGATAATAAAGATAGGTGTTAAAGAAAACAATAACACAACTATTGCTATAGATGTAATAAAAGAAAACAAGGCATTAAAAATAGATAATACCACTATTATTAAGCCCCAAATCACTAAGCAAAAAGATACAATGCCTAGAGGGCCAGAAAATATAAGAGATATTATTAATAAAACTGAATGTGCTGACAAAAGTCTATTCAACGGCAAATCGAGAAATTCAAAAACGTTTGATGTCGTGCCTCTAAAATTTGCTATTTCTATCAACTGTTTTGGAGTGTTGATAAAGATAGAAAAAGCATTGTTATAAAAAAAATCCCAGCTATTATCTCGCAACAGTTGAGTAATAATTCCTATCTTTACACATGTAATTAAAAACTCATATATAGAAACATGGGTTAAGCCAAAAAAGTAATAAAGAGTATACAATACTATATACAATACTAACAGCGATACTATCGTGGATCGAATGGTCTTCGTTCTATTTGACGCTACAAAACTTTGATAAAGAGATTTTACAGGGCTAGACTCAGAGTGGACCACGTTTGGATCTTTGTAGCTAGAACCGAAAAATGCAGTTTTTACTTTCTCATCAAAAAAATTATATATCACATTAAAAGTTCTTGTAGGTGGTTCTTTGGTCGTTAGGTTAATGCTAAACTGACCTTCGTTTTCCTTATAATCACAGCCATGGTCTCTTATTCCATAATATATGGTGCCGCTTTTGCCTTTTAATTTTTCTTTCAAGCCTTCCATGTACTCAGTATCATGAACTCTGTTGATATTAACAGGTATATCTCCCTGAGTTTCGTCAGGGTCATGTCCAGGGAATGTGTCAGAAACACGTATGTACAAGTCGTCTTTCGGACTGGGTATTCTTGTTACCCTTATGTTGTAGCCACCCTTGTCATCGCTATCCCCTAACCGGAAAGTTAATTTCTCACCTTGGGGGTGATCGCTCTTTATTTTATAATCATAATTAGTACGTATATTACCTCTCTCGTGTTCAAGTTCTTTTCCCTCCATTGACACTACTAACGATGGGATATAAGTCTTTATCTCTTTTTTTTCTACAATCTTTTTAGTGGCTTTAGTAATTTCGCTTGCTTTATCTTCAGCAGCAACTAAAGCATCATCAAGGCTTTTGATCAAGTTGCCATCATCTATAGTATTGGATGCAATTTCAACACAATTTTGGCCAGAGTAATAACATGTATTTTTACATGCAAGATTCAGAATGTACGTATCCATCTTACTTTTCTGATCGCTTGAAAGCTTGCTGCAGTCTATATTTTCTCCCTGCCTTATAGAGTTAATACTCTCAATCTCCTTTCTTCTTTCATCTTGGTCTAGTTTCGAGAAATCTGAATCCCAGTACTCTTGCCCAGGCAGCCACTCTGCGTTGCCTATCATGAGTTTATTAGGACATATTGTGTACTTGTATTCTCCATTTTGCCATATTGCCTGACATTCATTTTGATTTAAAACATGTGCAAAATACTCCGTCTCTCCTTCACCGCAACTCTCGTCAATTTTTTTATAGGTGACTGTGCCATCAGCGTTTTTACACATTTTACTTCCAATGACACTAAAGCTTATTGAATCACCAGCTTTAAGCGCGAATTTCGATAATGTAACGTCATTTGTCCCAGGTTGAACTGCAAAATCTTCATACCGCTTAGGACAAAAATTAACCTTGCTGGGCACTATGCTAATCTCTGTTACTTTTACACTACTTGAGATATGGACACCAGAATCAACCCACTTCTGCTCTGTTGACACCACGTCTAGTTTTTCGCGCAAGTTTGATAAGCCTTCTGGTTTAATACAGTGACGCTCACAACCGGACAATATAAAGAGTGTCACTATCAACAAAAACTTACGCATGACTTACCAGGTTTTAGTTACTCAAATTTAAGCATCTGTTACTCACTTTTCAGACCCAGAACCACCACTAGGTTTAGTAGACTCACTAGACTTACTAGACCCACTCATATTATCTCTAGCCTTATTAGCCTCCTTGGCAGCTCCAGCAGCATCCCCAGATTTAGCTTTACCAATGGCCCCAGCAATAGCTTTACCTGCAGAAAAGGCTTTTGACATCATTTTTGCAGGTGTATCACCAGAGCCGAGTGATGCCCTGTAATTACCAGAAAGCTCTGCAGCCATCCCTGGCAGAATATGCAAAAAGTGATAAAACAGAAGCAATATTAGAGCCAATTTTAGTAACTCCCCGATAGGAGAACTGCCAAATTCCATGTATGTAAAGCTAAATAGACCAAGTATGCTGCTTTTCTTAAAGCTATAATTCTGCATCATACATGCAAGAGTATCCTCATTGTTATCACACTCACCGCTTTTCAGTTTAAACCACTGTTTTTTACTACTACCCGAGTCTTGTATTTTCTTTTCATATTCCTTGTCCAGCTCAAAGTTTAAGTTTTTAAAATAGATTTTATCACATGCTATAAACATAAAGGATAAAAACGCAAAAAGCATAACAGGATATAGACTATAGGTAATCAACTCCCTTATCCACCCATCAAAGTATCCCTTAGTGTGTTGGAATAAAACCATAGGGATGAACAAAGGTGACAAGATGATTATCACACTTAGAGCAACTAAAGATAAAATAAATACGTAGCATATCCACAAAATAACCATCATCATCATAACAGCCGTGAATATGGCAACAATAGCTATTAAAATTTGCCCACCAGCAAAAATGATACCGATTATGGAGCCTGCTGCTAACAAAACAGGAGCATCACCTAGTAAAACAGCCAATATTCCTACACTTCCAGTACCAATTTTGTCACCAATTCCATCTAAAGGTGCTCCTAGGTAAAATAGAATTCTACAATCAAACCTGTCCCAAGGTGCAAGATAACTGTAAGATCCCCTATTTCCTTTACTATAATCTTCTGCCTTATAATTACATATACCTTTACTTTCAGATGAAGCTTTGAGCACTATTTCTGACAAACCATTTGAAAGTTTTGTCAACTCTCCATAATAATGAGACATAGTATCGCCTGTTGTGAAATAAATCACTAAGGCAAATTTAATGATCAACATGTACATTTCTTGAGGACTGCGAACACCACCAGACATGGCTTTTATAGAAAATAGTATCAAAGCTAAAACTAAAACGGCAGTTACGGTGTTTTTCAGCTTTTTTTGTGCAACAGACAAGAAACTACCCTTATTCTTTCTACGCTCGTCTTTCAGTGGTTTGCCGCTTGAATCAAGACCAGCCACTAAATTATCTAAGGATTCCTTAATGCATTGCACTATCATAGAAGTTATGGGAACAGGAGCTAGTGACTTACTTCCCGCCTGATTGTAGCAAGCTTCAGAGACATACTGGCTAAAACAACTGGCATTATTATAACCTGCAAAAATTTTTCCCTCTCCTTTCTTTTCCCTTATCAGAGTCTTGTAATCTTTGTCCTTATTTTTAGAGTCATTAAGATCCTCCTCATATTTACCTGTACCATCTTTATTTTTGAATATCATCACAGATTTTTCACACATAGGAGCAGGTGGGTCAGATGGTAATTCTGTACATCCCATGTTAACCCCTTGTGGCCAAGGAGTCATTTTAATACCAAGTGTACTAACACTTTCTAACTCCACACACAACCTGCCCATTTTTTTTACTGCCTTGAATGTTGACCCATGTATGGTTTCGCGTTGTCCAGCTCTCAAAACTTTACACTCCAGATCACCATCAACCTTCGGAGACCACCCTTCCTTTCCATAGTTAAGCTCTTTCTCTCTTACATCGAAGTCTTTTTCTATTTCTTCATATGATTGAAATAACTTGCCAAATGTCAAAGGATTTCGATGACATATTTCTATATACTCGCTATATTGCGCACGATTTTTTGGCCAGTAATAGTTTTCTCTATTGACATTAACAACGTTCCAATCAGTAAAGTTTAAAATCTCTTTTTCCGTCTGTTTTCCATCTTTTCCTGATTTTCCTTGTAGTGCAGAAAAATATTCATCCTCAGTTTGATAATTTTTATCCGTGTAATCACTATAACTTGTGTTTTCTAGTTTGAAGTTTTTATATTTTCCCTCGTGATCGCGTACAACTGGATGCCTAACAAAACTATGTTGACAAACAACAAGCCCTCCTATAGCTTTCCAGACCCCAACAACTGCAGCTATCATTCCGACGACGACAAGAAGGGTAAATAAGCTAGCAGAAGAAACGATCAAAACAATGCCGGTAAATATTGCGCCAATAGCAATCGCTATTCCTGCAAGTGCTGCAGCCGTCTTAAATGCTCCACAATCAGGGTTAGTGGCACGACTAAAGCTGCCAGTAGAATTAAACCTACTAACGAACTCCGTGTCAGTACCGCTTACTTCATTCGCAAACACTGGATATGAGAGTAAAAAATCGATGTTTAATAAAAATATCGCAATTAATAGCAATGACAGCTTGGCCTTAAACATTTTTTACCTTCTGATAGAATATAGGTAACCACACCTTTGGGTCGTCTCCGACCTCTTTTAGTATATCATGTAACAATAGAACACTTTCTGCACGTCCGGATAACACGTTGACTATATTATCTAAGCCTTTTAAGTCTATTCTAGCCACAACAGCATTGACTCCTTGCTTTGCCAAAAAAAATCTAGTGCTTGGATCTGTGTGTTTAATTAGTATGTACTCACGTTCAGTTAACATAAAAACATCCCGATAGACACTAGTAGCTTTCAGATTTGGCAAAAAAATCTGTGTTGCTGTTTGCTGTACAAGCGTATCACTAATAGCACTTTTACTTGCATCTTCAACACTCTGAGTAGCGAAAATCACAAAAGCATTTAATTTCCTCAGCACTTTCAACCAATCTTTTATCTTAGGTGCAAAAACTGGATTATCTATTAACGCCCATGCCTCATCAAGAACAATAATAGATGGAGTGCCATCAAGAGATATACTAATCCTATGAAACAAATAAATCAAGACCGGTCCAAGAGCAACGGGATCTTTGAGCAAGTTAGCCATTTCAAAGCCAAATACCCTTGCTTTCGAAAAATCTAACAAGTCCTCTTTATTATCAAATACTGCAGCATGAGAACCATCACCATGCCACATAGATATTGCTCCAGCTAGAGTATCAGGGCCTGCAAGCCCTAAAAACGGTACGAGATTTCTTAAAAATCTGTCTTCTTTTCTCAATTTAAAATTTCCTTCAATTGCATCATTAATTCGTGCAATATCTTCTGAAGTGAATTTATCATTGTATACCGAGATTAAAGATTTTATCCACTCCATTAAAAATGTTCTATTATCAGGAGTATTGTCAAGTTGTAGAGGATTAAAATTTGTTTTAGTTCTGGGTTCTATTATAGTATAAATACCACCAAGTGCTCTCAAAAAAATCTCTGCACCACGATCTTTATCAAAAAAGAATATTCTTGGAGAAAATTTCATTGCTTGAGCACATAAGAAATTCATTAAAACAGTCTTACCAGCACCAGTTGGCCCAATTATCATAGTGTGTCCAACATCCCTTATATGAAAGTTGAAGAAAAATGGGGTGCCAGATGTTGTGTCAAAAACTGTAACAGCATCTCCCCAGTGGTTATTAAACTTTTTACCAGTAGGATAATTATGTTGAGATGCAAAACCGGCCAAATTAAGACTACTTATTGTACCTTTTCTTACTATATAATCGAAATTACCTGGAATTTGTGCCCAAAATGCTGGTTCAAGATTAACTCTCTCACGGATAGGGTAAACACCGCAATTAGAAAGCTCTGATTCTACCAATGACAAAGCATTATCCAATGATTTGGGGCTTTTTTCTATACATAGGATAGTTAAGTGATGTTCACCGAACGCAATCTTACCGCTCATTGCATCATCAAGTGCATGAGAGATTTCTGCTATTTGAGAAATAGCTTTATCTGCAGATTGTATCATCCGATTTTGCTGTATCTGCATTTTTGCAATTGCCATTTGCCTATTTGTAAATTGGAAAGACTGTGTGATGATAAATTCATAAGGAAGTTGTAAAAAGGAATCGAGCATACCTGCAGAAGTATTATTTCCATACTCTTTGATACTAACTATTCCAGCGTATTTACTTTCATTATGAGTCACAACCTGTATCATCTTACGGCCAAAAAATAACCTATGTACCGGTAAGTATCTTGATATTTCTGTTTTTAGCGGAAGGAGTGTATTTGTAACAAAGCCACAATTTACAATCCTAGATAGAAATTCCATTATTTCACAGAATAGGCCGTTTGGGGTTTCTTTTACTTCAAGGATTTTAGGTGAGTAATTCCTGAGGCTCGTTATCACACGGTTTGTTGTTTCCTCTAAATCTTCATAAGTAGCACGCATATCGCTTTCCCAAGCATGTTTTGAGGTTACATGTCCGAATTTTTTTAGTAGGTGCGATAAAAATTCTACTCCTTTTGTATTTGTCCTACGAATAATTGTAATGTATAAGTCATTAATAAATGATTGCCTTGTTGCATGTTTTTCTCTCCATTTTAGATTTACGTGGTTAGCAAAAAAATTTGGCAAATTCTGACTTGCAAATTCATCAGAAAAAATGTTTTTCTTACGCCTAATGGTGTGGAAATATAAACTAAATGCTGGGGATGAAATGCTTCTTAGCATCTGATTCCTGATCTTGTTTTGTATTACCAAATCTTCATCATCAGCTGTTTCAAATGCGAAGCCATTTAATTTGATAAACTTCACTAACCAATTTTGCTTTGTTATTAAGGTTGTGCTGTTCCAGTAACAAGAGTACGGTAAAAACTCTGCAGCGTGAACCTCCCTGTCCAGAATAGATTTATTCTTCGATTGAATAGCTCTAAATCTCAGCATCGCATATTTTCAAGCAACATCGTAAGAATTGGCTCCGTGATAAAAACGATTTAAACACTTGGAGCATTTTCCTAATTTTACCATAAATAATTCAATAAACAATGGTTCTTTTGCGGAAGCTATATAACCAAGTCCGTGTATTCCTGGTAGCATCAAGAGAATTATTCTCAGATCATTTGAATTGATAAAAATTAGCATGCAAGTTAGAACGTTTAATATTGCAAACATATAACTCACACCAAAAAGCATTGCAGGTCTTGTAAGACCTTTAAACAATTGATCTGTTTGTATATTACCTGTAGACATATCCTTGACCTTCTAATTAATAGCCCTAACACTAATACTACGTCATTAATTAAAAATCTATTGAAATCAGTAGCACTTTAGGTAAGATAAGTAATTTAGCCCTAATGATGATGAGTTGGCCGTTTCAAGAAGCAGAAAAAATATTACAAGAGTTTCCTAACAAAAAAGAGATAATATTTGAGACTGGCTATGGACCTTCAGGTTTTCCGCATATTGGTACTTTTGGAGAAGTTTTTCGTACTACAGTTGTTGCGAACGCACTAAAGAAAATAGCTCCTAGTATAAAAATCAAAATCATTGCAGTATCCGATGATATGGATGGTTTGCGAAAAATACCAGACAATGTACCAAATCAGGAGATGCTAAGAGAGCATTTGAACAAGCCACTAACCATGATACCTGACCCATTTGGCACTCATGAGAGTTATGGTCATCACATGAATTCATTGTTGTGTAAGTTCCTTGATTTATTTGAGTTTGAATACGAGTTTAGAAGTGCTACAGAGTGCTATACATCTGGTGTTTACGATGAAAAGCTCTTACTTTTGCTGAAAAATTACGATAAAGTGATGGATGTAATGCTTCCATCGTTCCGAGAAGAAAGACAGCAGACTTATAGCCCATTCTTGCCGGTATGTCCAAAAACTTCCCAAGTGCTACAAGTTCCAGTGATTGAAAGGGATACAGACAAAGGAACAATCACATACGAAGATGCAAATGGAGAAGAAATAGAAGTTCCAGTGACAAAAGGAAGATGCAAGTTGCAATGGAAACCAGACTGGGGAATGAGATGGGCCGCATTTGGAGTCAATTACGAAGCTCATGGAAAAGATTTGACTCCATCTGCTGTGCTTTCAAGTCAAATATGCAAGATACTTGGAGAAAAGCCACCACTGCTATTTTGCTACGAGTTTTTCCTTGATAAAGAAGGAAAGAAGATATCAAAATCAAAAGGAAATGGTATTTCAATTGAAGAATGGCTTACTTACGCACCAACAGAGAGCTTGGCATTGTACATTTTTCAGAGCCCAAAAAAGGCTAAACGTTTATATTTCAATGTTATACCAAAATCAACTGATGAATATTTGGAGTTTGTTAAGCGTTACAATGAGAGTGAAGAAAAGGATGTAAACAGTCCTGTATGGTACATTCACCAAGGTAGAGTTCCAAATATAGAAACTTCAGGCATAAATTTCTCATTGCTTTTAAACCTAGCAGCAGCCTGTAATGTTGAAAATAAAGAGATTCTTTGGGGTTTTATATCCACCTATGCGCCGGATGTTACGCCAGAAAACAACAAAATGCTCGATAGGCTTTCAGATTTCGCAGTTAGGTATTATCACGACTTTATCAAGCCAACGAAAGCGTATAAGGCTCCAAATGAAAAAGAGAAGGGAGCATTGCTAGATTTAAAGAACACCCTGCATTCCCTGCCTATTACCGCCACTGCTGAGAAGATTCAATCCCAGGTCTTTTCCATCGGAAAAAGGCACAATTACAGTGACTTACGCGACTGGTTTCAGCTGCTGTATGAAACACTGCTTGGCCAAAAAACCGGGCCGAGAATGGGGTCTTTTATAAAGCTTTATGGAATAGATAATACTATCTCTCTTATAGAAAGTGCTATTGAACGTACACTTTAACCTGAGCTCTCTAGTTTTAAATTAGGTACAGAGATTACTTGACAACTTTTGCAGTTACCCTTATAATGAAACTGAAGCTATTTATTTATCTTCGCAATCTGTGCAGGTTAAAGTGTACGTTCAATAGCACTTTCTATAAGAGAGATAGTATTATCTATTCCATAAAGCTTTATAAAAGACCCCATTCTCGGCCC
>NZ_WQMP01000166.1:0-1881 GCF_013366855.1 Wolbachia endosymbiont of Madathamugadia hiepei | reverse complement strand
GTCTTAAACGACTTATAAGCGCGTTTCAGCTTGTATAGAACGTCAAATAGACAAGGGAGAATTTGAATACTAGCTGCCTCAGAGTTTTTTTGCCCTTTTTCCTGTTTAGTAAATTTCTTAACGTTTACAGTTTTGGTTATTTACATTTAAAAGTAGCTAAATCGTAGCGCTGAGAATAAAAACGCCGATATTTGAGGTACATATAAATAATTAGCCACCAACGGGGCTTCTTTTGCTTTTTTTTTTCGTATAGTAAATTTCTTAAATATTTTTGACTAAAGTAGCATCATGGATTCCAGTGTCCGCTACTTAGATGACAGGAGATAACGCCGTTGATTATATAGATTCCGTCTGTTATATATAATCTTTTTTAATACGAAGAAAACTGATGAGTGAGTATGATGTTACGGTTATAGGTAGCGGTCCTGGTGGTTATATAGCAGCAATTAGAGCAGCGCAGCTTGGGTTTAAAACTGCTGTTATTGAAAAAGGGAAGAATTTAGGTGGTATATGCTTAAATTGGGGGTGTGTACCAACAAAATCTCTGCTTAGAGCATCTGAAATTTATAGGTTAATAAGAAGATCAGAGGAGTTTGGTATAAAAGTAAGAGATACAAGCTTTGATATTCAGTCGATAGTGAGATACTCGAGGAATGTTGTTGATAAGTTATCAAAAGGTGTTGCGTATTTGATGAAGAAGAATAACATCAAAATTCACCAGGGACTTGGTAAACTTGCGGGTAACCATACTATAAAAATCTTCAGTAGTAAGGAGGAACAAGAAATTGTTTCCAAGCATATTATTTTAGCAACAGGTGTGAGAGCGCGAAATCTGCCTGGAATAGAGGTAGATGGGGATTTAATATGGAATGCACAGCATGCTATGACTTCAGATAGACTGCCAAAATCGCTACTAATTATAGGATCTGGTGCAATTGGAGTAGAATTTGCAAGTTTTTATAGTACTTTGGGAGTTGAAGTAACAATTGTAGAAGTAAAAGACACTATTTTACCACTGGAAGATAGAGAGATTTCAAATTTAGCGCAAGAAGTACTTATAAGACAGGGAATAAAAATATATACAAACAATAGTGTAAAAACTTTTACTAAAAATAAAGGCTCTACTCAAGTGCAACTAAGTAGTGGTGAGAGCAAAGAATTCGATAGAGTAATTGTTGCAGTTGGCGTTCAGGCAAACACTGAAAATATAGGGTTAGAAAATACAAAAATTAAATTAAGCTCTTCTGGTTTTATTGAAGCGAATGAATGGTATGAAACAAGTGAACCTAACGTGTATGCGATAGGCGATGTAGCTGGCCCGCCATGTTTAGCGCATAAGGCAAGTCATGAAGCTGTGATCTGCGTTGAAAAGATTGCTGACAAAAGCCCTCATAAGTTAAAAAAAGAGTGCATACCAAATTGCACTTACTCTCACCCGCAAATAGCAAGTATTGGCCTTACTGAAGAACAGGCAATAAAAAATGGGTATGATGTAAAAATAGGAAAATTTCATTCTAATTTTAATGGTAAGTCCATTGCACTCGGTGAAACCGAAGGGTTAGTAAAAACAGTGGTTGATAAAAAAACAGGCGAACTTCTTGGGGCTCACATGATAGGAGCAGAAGTAACAGAGTTAATTAGCAATTTTGCTCTTGCAAAGCAACTAGAAGGAACAGACTCTGACATAAAGTCTACGATCTTTCCTCATCCAACCATTTCAGAAATGATACACGAATCGGTTCTTGCGGCAGACGATGAATCGTTAAACAGTTGAACTAGTCTCTGTGAAGAAAGTTTATCATGAGAAAATAAGGAAAGATGTAGCAAAAACTGGTAGTTTAACTTAGCTAAAAATAGAGAAACTACCAAATGGCATATTAT
>NZ_WQMP01000165.1:0-1884 GCF_013366855.1 Wolbachia endosymbiont of Madathamugadia hiepei | reverse complement strand
AATTTTTATGCTTCCAATTAGCCTTGCACCATACGGCGCTTATAGCCTTATAAGCTGGGTGATATCAGGATTTGGTGCTATATCCCTCGCTTTGGTTTTTGCCTTACTCTGTGCAAAATTTCCAGAAACGGGTGGTCCTCATATTTATGTAAAACATGCCTTTGGATCTACAGCAGCTTTTTTTGTTGGCTGGACATATTGGATAAGCTCGTGGGTTAGCTCAACAGCTGTAACGGTTGCAAGTATCGGCTATTTAGCTCCATTTTTTCACAATGATACACAAAATATACGTTTGCTTCTAGAGATAACTTTAATTTTAGCCATTATGCTAATAAACCTAAGAGGGGTAACAACTGCTGGACATGTTGAGCTTCTATTAACTGTCGTTAAAATTATTGCACTGCTTGCAATACCCACAGCAGCTTTGTTTTTTTTTGATAGAAATAACTTTATCGTAAGCGAGAAAGTTTCGAATCTCACAACATCACAGGCTCTTGCCCGCTCTACACTTCTCACCCTATGGTGTTTTATTGGACTTGAATCAGCAACAGCACCTGCAGGATCGGTTAATAATCCAGCTAAGACAATACCAAGAGCTATAGTGCTTGGCACAATCTGTGTTGCTGTTGTATATTTTATCAATAGTCTTGCAATTATGGGGCTAATCAATGGTAACGACTTAGCAAGTTCAAGAGCACCATATGTTGATGCAGTGAAAACCATGTTTTCTGGTAATTGGCATTTGATTGTTTCTGTTGTTGCTTTTATTGTTTCTGTAAGTAATTTGAACGCTTGGTTCTTGGCTGATGGACAAGTTACCTTAGGCCTTGCAAAAGATAAGTTAATGCCACAATTTTTTGCTAAAAGAAACAAGTACGATGCTCCCTTTTGTGGAATAATACTCAGTACTTTGGGAGTGCTAGTTTTACTCGTTCTAACGTCAAACAAAAATTTTGCAGAGCAAGTAACTTCAATAGTTGATGTTTCTGTAGTTTCATTTTTATTTATCTATTTAGCATGTAGTCTTGCTTCTCTCAAGGTTAATGTGCAGGAGAAAAACTACTGCAAATTCTTGATCGGAAGTGTGGCTGTACTTTTTTGCTGCTGGATAATATATGAAACTTCTATAAGCACACTGCTCATGTCAAGCTTATTTCCTCTAAGCGGCACACTTATTTATTTACTTTGGTACCACAAAGCGACCTTCCTAAAAGCTTAACCTAAAGACATAATTTTTTATTTGTTAAAACTCTTGGGGTTAAGTTATACTACTGCCTATGTTGATAGAATCAGAGGTATTGTGTCAAATAAAATAGGTTTTTTAACTGTTTTTGCTTTAGTAATCAGTAGTCAAATTGGTTCTGGGGTTTTTATGCTTTCAATCAGCCTTGCGCCATATGGAGCTTATAGCCTCATAAGTTGGGTAATATCAGGAGCTGGCGCTGTGTCTCTTGCACTAGTGTTTGCCACGCTATGTGCAAAGTTTCCAGAGACTGGAGGTCCCCACGTTTATGCAAAACATGCCTTTGGTCCTACAGCAGCTTTTTTTGTTGGTTGGACATATTGGATAATCTCCTGGGTTAGCACAACAGCTCTAATAGTTGTGGGTGTTGGTTATCTTACACCATTTTTCCATGAAGATATCCAAAGCATGCGTTTGCTTTTAGAGTTGCTACTATTTACAGTCATTACGTTAGTGAATTTAAGAGGAATAGCTACTGCTGGGCGCATTGAGTTTCTACTCACGGTTATAAAAATTTCTGTATTGCTTGCAATACCTGTAGCAGCGTTGTTTTTTTTCGATAGAAACAACTTTATCATAAGTGAAGAAATCTCAAGTCTTACAGCATCGCAGATTCTTGCCCGTTCTACACTTTTGACTTT
>NZ_WQMP01000164.1:0-1902 GCF_013366855.1 Wolbachia endosymbiont of Madathamugadia hiepei | reverse complement strand
TCTTTCTTTATCGGCTAATCCATAGTTAGCGTTAAAAGCAGCTAAATTGCAGCGTTTAAGGCATAAAAATGCCAATACTGAAAATAAATACTGACCAGGGCTCCTTTTGCTTTTTTCTTCGTTTGGTAAATTTCTTAAATATTTATTGCTAAAGTAGTATCCTGGATCCCAGTATCAAGTACTGGGATGACAAGAGAAGGTGCTACTTGGAAGACAAGAAAAGGAGGCACTGGGACAACAGGAGAAGGGTTACTTGGATGACAGGAGAGGGGCGCTGGAATGACACCCTTGTTGATTGGCAAAACGGTATCTTTAATTTGTCCTATTACCATTGGGATTTGGTATTAATTTCCTTTGTTGATCTTTTTTACCATGCCGTCAATCATATGTTTTATCCCTTGATATACAGAGTACGTACTTTCGTCGCTACGCATATAAGCAGAGCAGGAAAATACATTATGTTCTTCGTCTTCTATTGACAACTCTGTATCGCACTTTATATGCTCGCCACCAAGCTTTTCTATCAACTTTTCTCTGTCATCTCCTATAGTCACTTTAATTTTATTTCCTCTTTTGCCTATTTTATTACTTAAAATAAAAACAACCACTGCTGGAGATATACATATTGCCCCTATTGGTTTTTTTGCAACAAAAAATTCTGAAACTAATCTTTCAAATTCGGGTATTACTGTCACCATGTCTTTACCTTCAGCTAGGTCAGATAAATTTTTCGCAACTCCATATCCGCCGGGTACAATTAGCATGTCAAAATCTTTAGCTTTGGCTTCCTTTAGGTCATATATTTCACCTCTTGCAATTCTTGCTGCTTCTACAAGTACATTCCTCTTCTCTTTTACTGCCTCTTTTGTTTTATGGTCCATAACTTGTGTAACATTGATATCAGGTGCAAAGCATTTGACTTCCACTTCCTGCTGATCAAGCACGAGCAAGCTTAAAACAGCTTCTCTCACCTCTGCACCATCAAGATGACCACATCCTGATAAAACCACAGCAGCTTTTAATTTTTTTTCACCCATAGAGTACCTTGTTTTCGTATAATTTAGGTATTGTAGTACAAATTCCATGTTTGAAAAGGGGTAATTGTATTAATTACTTCATACTAGTTATAATATAGTTAATAATTGTTATGTATAATTAGGCATATTTATAGTTAACGAAATTGTAATATGGTAGAAGGTGGTGCAACAAACGCAGGCAGTGAATATCTTGCTCAAGGCTTAGTTGAACTTATTCAAGGAAATGACAGTTTGAAAGAAGCAGCAGAAGGTTTTTTAAAAAGTGCAAATATAACAGATGTGGATTTGGCTGATTCAGAAAAAGTACTTGAATTATTAAATGGTGACAAGAGTAAGGAGTTCTTAAAAGCTATATCAGGAAAACTACCAGAAGAAGAAAAGTTTAAAAAACTAGCCGAGCAAATTGGTAAAGATCGGGTAATGATGGAAAAGCTCGAAACTTTAGGTAACCAGTTGTTAATTCAAGGAGTTATACGTGGAGCAGCTATTACAGCACTCACAGGTGCACTAGCAGGTACATTAGCGATAGGAGGAGTGGCTGGTGCATTAATGGGTGGTGGATTAGCCATTAGCTGGGCTTGTAACACTAGTGGCTATAGCTGCTATTGGTTATGCTATATATCAACATAGAGGTGAGATAAAAGAAGGTGCTGAGTCGTTAGGAAAAGCAATTAAAAGTTTTGTGAAAGACTTGATCGATAAGTTGCCTACGGTTCAAGCAAGAGAGAATAATTTTGGTAGGTTACATGAGGAATTGTTTCAATCTATTATATGCTAGTCTCTGTGAACAAAATTTTAGAGAAGCCGTATGAGAGAACCAACGAAGTTTAAAAAACCCATAAAAACCTCAGCAGTCTTGTCAAAT
>NZ_WQMP01000163.1:0-1933 GCF_013366855.1 Wolbachia endosymbiont of Madathamugadia hiepei | reverse complement strand
AGTTTTTTTGTTTCTATTGGGTAGCTTTTCTCTAACGTTATCTACTATTATGTAATAAAGCCCGGTAGCTATTGATTTTTACAACTAGCGCAGATACGATAAAGCTTTAAGTACTGAATAATGGAGCAATTTGGAAACTTTTACATCACTACGCCAATATATTACGTAAACGACAAACCACACATTGGTCACGCATACACCTCCCTTTTGTGCGATGTAGTGGCAAGGTTTATGAGACTTGCTGGAAAGAACGTCAAATTTACTACCGGTACAGATGAGCACGGGCAAAAAATCGAGAAAACAGCCAAAGCACGGGGAATGCAGCCAAAAGAATTGACAGATGAAGTAAGTGTTTCATTCAGGGAATTAGCTAAGTCCATGAATTTTCAATATGATGATTTTATCCGCACTACGGAAGAACGTCACGAAAAAGCAGTAATAGCTCTATGGAATAGGCTTGAAGAGAGAGGACAAATATATCTGGATTCTTATTCAGGTTGGTATTCAGTCCGTGATGAAGCGTTTTATCAGGAATCAGAGCTGATAGATGGTAAAGCTCCAACGGGTGCAGAAGTTCAGTGGATAAAAGAAGAAAGCTACTTTTTTCGTTTGTCGAATTGGCAAGACAAATTACTGGAGTTATATCAAAATCAGCCAAATTTTATCTTTCCTGAGAGTAGAAAAAATGAAGTGGTATCGTTTGTAAGATCAGGACTCACTGACCTTTCAATCTCTCGCACTAGCTTTAATTGGGGAATAAAAGTGCCAGGCAATGACAAACACGTAATCTACGTCTGGATTGATGCACTCACTAATTACCTCACGTCAGTAGGCTTTCCTGGTACTGAAGGTGAAGAATATAAGAGGTTTTGGGCAAATGACAGCTCTTCCAACGTTCATGTAATCGGTAAAGATATATTGCGCTTTCACGCCGTATATTGGCCGGCGATTCTCCTTGCAGCAGATTTGCCGCTGCCAAAGCAAATTGCGGTTCACGGTTGGTGGCTCAGCGAGGGGGAAAAAATATCCAAGTCTCTTGGCAATGTCATAGATCCAATTGGCTTAGCACAAGAGTTTGGCGTTGACCAACTACGCTATTTTCTCCTCCGAGAAGCAAGCTTCGGCCAAGATGGCAACTTTAGCAAGAAAAATATGATTAGCCGGATAAATTCAGAACTGGCAAACAATATAGGCAATTTAGTGCAAAGAACAATTTCATTTTTACACAAACAATGCTCTGGAGTTGTATCAACAGTTGATCAAAGCCTACTTAAAGGCGAGGAAAGTCTGCCCAATTGCAAAGCTATACTCGATAAAGCGACGGATCATCTATCAAAGTACGAGTTTAACCAGATTATACTTCTAATTATCAATATATCTTCTGAAGCCAACGCTTATATAGATAAAAGTGCACCCTGGACATTGAGTAAAACCAGCAGAGAGCGCATGAATTTAGTAATCTATAAATTACTCGAATATATCAGAATAATTGGCATTTTATTGCAGCCAATCGTTCCGAGGTCAGCAGAAATGATACTCGATCAATTGCAAATTCCAAAAGAACAACGAGATTTAAAATCTCTGTGCAACTCGTGCGTAAGCTTAGGTATTATACTACCTAAACCTACACCGGTTTTTTTGAGGGTTGATGTGTAGAGTATGCAAAAACTAACTGCCTCCAGCAGGAAACATGGTTGGTAATGCCTACTCAACAGGACTTGTTATATTGATAGTTGGTGATCCTTGCACTTCTTTTTCAGCTAACCGTTTTTTCAGTTCATCAACCTCATTTTCTAGCTTAGAAATCCTATCGTTTCTTTCCTCATCCAACCGCTCTTCCAGGCTAGTCTCTGTGAAAAAAGTTTATCATGAGAAAATAAGGAAAGATGTAGCAAAAACTGGTAGTTTAACTTAGCTACAAATAGAGAAACTA
>NZ_WQMP01000162.1:0-1936 GCF_013366855.1 Wolbachia endosymbiont of Madathamugadia hiepei | reverse complement strand
GTGTATTCCTTTCACGCTTTTCAAAAAACTAAAAACTTGTTTTCAATTTCCTTCTTTTATATAATTGCCATTTAGTCATTTCTCTATTTGTAGCTAAGTTAAACTACCAGTTTTTGCTACATCTTTCCTTATTTTCTCATGACAAACTTTTTTCACAGAGACTAGATTGCAGTGTTTAAGACTAAAAAGATGCCAATATTTTTGAACAGGTATTGACCAGGGCTTCTTTTGCTTTTTTCTCTATTTAGTAAATTTTTTAATATAATTGCAATGCAAGATGAGGCTTGGGTTCGTAGGGGTCAATACATCCGAAACAAAAAGATTGAATATTTCTACAGAATTGTGTATAATTTTTAATACTTTTTAAGTAAATTTCTCATGGTTTTATCAAAATTTCTCAATCCAAAATTGGACTTAACCTTCAAGAAAATCTTTGGCACTGAGAAAAACAAGAACATTCTTATCCATTTTCTCAATGATATCTTAGGATTTACTGGAATAGATACTATACAAGAAGTTGAGTTTCTTAGCACCTATATGGATCCTGAAATTGCCTTCGATAAACAGAGTATCGTTGACGTTCTTTGCAAGGATTCTAGAGGGCTTAGGTACGTGATTGAGATGCAGCTTGCTCGGGATAAAGGCTTCGAAAAACGCGCTCAGCTATATGCAGCTAAAGCTTATTCAAGGCAGGTTGGGAAAGGTGGTGAGTACATCGATTTAAAGACAGTATTCTTTATTGCTATTTCCGATAATATGATATTTCCTGAGGAAGTTGAGTACATTTCTACTCATAATATACGAGAGGTCAAAGCTAATGGACATTACTTAAAAGATTTTCAGTTTGTTTTTATTGAGTTGCCTAAATTCGCAAAAAACAGAGTGGAGGAACTAGGGATCACAATAGAAAGGTGGTGTTTCTTTTTCAAGTATGCAGAGGATACTACAGATGAAGACTTAAGGAATATAGCAGAAAAATCACCAATAATAAAGCTAGGATATGATGAGTTAGACAAGTTTCGCTGGAATGAGAAGATCTAATAGCATATGAAGAAAGATTAATGGACCTACGCAAAGAAGAAGGCATCCTTGCGTACAGACTTGATACTGCTAAAGAAGAAGGTAGAAAGGAAAGAGAGATTGAAATAGTAAAAGCAATGCTCGCCGATGGCATGAATGTTGCTACCATTGCTAAGGTAACAGGATTATCTACTGACGAAATCGAAAAACTACGGTTTACATATGATCAAGATGAGAAACGTGAAGATGATCTGTCTTAACCAAAAATTTGATGAAGGTGTTGAAGTTGGTATTGAGAAAGGAAAAACTGAAGGAAAAATCGAAGTGGTAAAAAACCTACTTAAGGCTGGTGTGTCTGTTGACTTGATAGCTGAATCTACTGGTCTTCCTAGAGCTGAAATTGCACAACTCAAAGAAGAAGTCACGAGTTAACCGCTTAGCTGAATAGACACGTGCAGATAAATCCAGTTTTTAATTGTTAAGCTTTACAATCAGAGCAAACCACCTGACCACGTGAGACTGATTTCAGTTCAACAGTTGGAACTTGATTTGAGCAAAATATGCATTTTATTTTATCGCTTGGGGCAAGTGAGTTACTAACGGCAATTCTATCGTCAAAAACAAAACATTCACCTTCCCAATTACCACTTTTATTATGAGTGTTTTCAAAATAAGAAAGAATACCACCTTTAAGATGGTACACATCGTTAAATCCAAGGCTTTTCATGTATGCTGTAGATTTCTCACATCTTATTCCACCAGTGCAGTACATAGCCACTTTCAGGTCTTTATTCTCAGAAAATGACTTTGCCCACTGAGGAAACTCATGAAAACATTGAGTATTTGGGTTAATTGCATTTTTAAACTTGCCTAATTTTACTTCGTACTCATTTCGTGTGTCTATTACTAAAACGTC
>NZ_WQMP01000161.1:0-1965 GCF_013366855.1 Wolbachia endosymbiont of Madathamugadia hiepei | reverse complement strand
ATCTTTTCTACGCTTATTTCATATTCCATGCAACCCAAAAAGCCCTCTATTTCCAGCTCTTTCTTTATCGGCTAATCCATAGTTAGCGTTTGTAGGTGATCTAAACTGCGTTCCATTGCGTATGGATAAACTCTTATGTCTTCTAAAAATAAAATTTTGCCTTTTGCATTTACTTGCCAAGCAGTTCCTACGCTATTTTCAACTAAAGTCATATTACCACCAACAATTTTGATTCTAATCTGCCATTTTTTAGTTTAATGCTATTGTTAATTATTTTTAAATTATCGAATCTAATAGAGCTGCGTTTGTTCAGAATTAACTCTTTTAATTTTTCAACAGAGCTTTCAGAAACGGAGTTATTTACTATCATTTCCAACATGGTACCGTGAAGAATTTGCCAATCATATTTTGCTTGCAGGTAGATGTGCAGGGCAGTGATATCGCTATAGCCTATGAGAATTTTTTTATTTTGGGCAATTCTTTCTTTTTCATCATTGGGCAATCTCTCTAGATAAGGAATTAACCGAGAGGCTCCCGTTCCTCCTCTAATGCACCAAATTATTTTGCTATCGTCGGTTAAGACGCTAATTAAATCATTTGCTCTGAATTCATCGGGGTTAGAGTAGAATGGATTATCGTTATTGTATATTTTCTCCACAATATGGGGATAAAAACCCAAGGCTTCCACATATTCTTTTATGGTAGTTAGATCTGACTCTTTTCCCTTCGAAGAAGGAGCAATAATATCAACTTGATCAACTGCACAGACACCCGTGTTAATACATAAAACAAGGATGAAGTATAAAATGTAAACAATAACGGAACGCATTAAAATATCTTATAAAACTCTTTTTTTAGTATGTCGTCCAATTCAGAAAGTGAAACTTCAACTCCTAGTTCTTTCATTGATGTAACACCATAATCTTTCAGCCCGCAAGGAATAATGCCTCTGTAGTGAGAAAGATCTGGAGAAACGTTAAGTGCTATGCCATGGTAAGTTATCCATTTTCTTATACGAATGCCAAAAGCTGCTATTTTTTCTTCTACTCCGTTGTTATTTACCCAAATACCTATTCTATCCTCTTTGAATTCTCCAAATATATTGAAGTGCTTTAAAACATTTATGATCCAATTACCGAGGTCTCTAATATATAGTCTTATATCGCATTTATTTCTTTTTCTGAGATCCAACATTAAATATATAATGCGCTGCCCCGGGCCATGGTATGTGTATTTACCACCTCTGCCTGTTTTATATATAGAAAATAATTTTTCAACAATGTCATCATCTGTTGCACTGATCCCTGCTGTGTAAAGTGGAGGGTGCTGGAGCAGCCATACTAACTCATCAGATAAACTATCGTAAATTCTTTGAATTTTTGCTCCCATGAATTTTACAGCATGGTTATAATCGATAAACTGATTAGATACTAGCCACTTTACCATGTTCTGTTTCTACATTCTTTAAGTTTATTGATGTATCCTAGTGTCACACGTAGTTGTACGAACGTTTTTAGCCTGACCCAGCAGTAGGTGTCATGCAAATAGCTAACACTGGAATCCAGAAATTTGATTGTAGATAGCGCACTGAACTGGTGAGCATAGCTGTTTTACGCTAAAACGAACGTCTTTGATTAGATTGTATGAAAAGCTGGATCCCAGTGTCAAGCATTGGGATGACACCATCATAAAGGAACCAGTTGTCAGCTACTCTGAATCATTAACATCTCGCGTTAATTCTGCCGCAATTTCAAATTTTTAACAAATTTTTCAGGAGGCAAATATGAATCTCAATATCTTTCAAAGGAGAAAAACACATAAACACTCTGCTTTTCACGCTTTTCAAAAAACTAAAAACTTGTTTTCAATTTCCTTCTTTTATATAATATGCCATTTGGTAGTTTCTCTATTTGTAGCTAAGTTAAACTACCAGTTTTTGCTACATCTTTCCTTATTTTCTCATGA
>NZ_WQMP01000160.1:0-1966 GCF_013366855.1 Wolbachia endosymbiont of Madathamugadia hiepei | reverse complement strand
GCAGCCACTTTTGGCCATGTACCACACTGTTTCCACAAATATTCTCAATTTCTCTTTGCTCTTGCTGTGTATTCCTTTCACGCTTTTCAAAGAACTAAAAACTTGTTTTCAATTTCCTTCTTTTATATAATATGCCATTGGTAGTTTCTCTATTTGTGGCTAAGTTAAACTACCAGTTTTTGCTACATCTTTCCTTATTTTCTCATGACAAACTTTTTTCACAGAGACTACTTTAGAGTAATCAAAATGGAAGACAATAAATATAGCTTAGGTTTAAGGATTATTCATTGGTTGATGGCTGTTTTTATTATTGGTATGCTCTGCTCTGGGTTTTATATGAAAAGCTTGCCAGCTAGCAATGAGTTTAAATTCAGCATATACGCCATTCACAAGGCTTGCGGAGTCACTGTTTTTGGGTTGGTCGTAATACGCATATTTTTTCGCGCCTTTACTCGCATTCCGCCACTTCCAGCAAATTTTTCTCGGCTTATAATCAATGCGAGTAAAGCAGTACACTTTGGTTTATATTCTTTAATGATACTCATGCCATTATCTGGTTATGTCTTCTGCTTCTGACAAAAAGATCAAGTATTTTTTTCATATCCCTTTGCTGATCAGTAAAAACAAAGAGCTAGCGAGTGCTGCCAATGGGCTACATTCAATACTTGCGTACTTTATAATATTCCTTATAGTCTTGCATATACTTGCTGCTTTAAAACACACATTGATAGATAAGCAAAACATTTTTAAACGCATTATATAGATTATATGTTGAGCAATCTCTGGAAAAAAGGAACGGATTTTCTTGGTAGTGAGTTTGCAATAATGGGCGGTGCTATGAGCTGGGTTTCAGAAAGAAGCTTGGTTTCAGCAATCTCAAACGCTGGTGGTTTTGGCGTAATTGCATGTGGTGCTATGTCTCCAGAATTGCTGAAAAAAGAAATCACAGAGACACAGAAACTAACTAATAAGCCATTTGGCGTCAATCTAATCACTATGCACCCAAACTTGAGTGAGTTGATAGATGTGTGTATTGAAGCAAAAGTAAGCCACATAGTTCTTGCAGGTGGGTTACCGACAAAACCTAGTATAGAAAAAATCAAGAATGTGGGCACTAAAGTTATGTGTTTTGCACCATCATTAAGCCTTGCGAAAAGGTTAGTGAAAATAGGGGTAGATGCATTAATAATAGAAGGAATGGAAGCAGGTGGGCATATAGGTCCAGTTAGCACTTCTGTTCTCGCGCAAGAGATATTGCCTTACTTTAAAAATGAGCAAACACCAGTGTTTGTTGCAGGTGGAATAGGAAGGGGCGAAATGATAGTGAATTACCTAGAAATGGGAGCAAGTGGCTGTCAAATAGGTACATTATTTGTCTGCACAAACGAGTCGATTGCTCACAAACATTTTAAGGAGGTGTTTATTAAATCAGCCGCGCGTAACGCGGTTTCTTCTGTACAAATAAGTGCTGACTTTCCTGTAATTCCAGTAAGAGCCATAGCCAACAAAGCAAGTGACGATTTTGTGAAGCACCAAAGAGAAGTTATTGATAAGTACCAAAAGGGGCAAATCTCAAAGGAAGACGGACAACTTGAAATAGAAAAGTTCTGGGCTGGAGCTCTGAGAAGAGCAGTTATCGAAGGAGATATTGAAACAGGATCTTTAATGGCCGGTCAAAGCGTTGGCATGGTTGATAGGGAAAGACCCGTAAAAGAAGTGATAGATATGTTAATTCAACAGGCGAACAATTATATTGAAAACAAATCTGTAGAAGTGGAAAACTCAATCATTAGCAAAGCAAATATCAGCCAATAAGCAAATCGCCGTAATCGTCCACAACAGGGCATAATTGCCCTGTTTTAATACGCTAACTACGGATTAGAAAGAGAGTAGAGAGAGAAATAGGGTAAACTCCACTATTTTAGCAACAATAGGAGGTTACCCAATGCATAAGAATATAACAGAG
>NZ_WQMP01000159.1:0-1968 GCF_013366855.1 Wolbachia endosymbiont of Madathamugadia hiepei | reverse complement strand
CAAATAGTGCAAAAATTTAAACATGAGACGCCAAATACCCTAAGTTTTTTGTCACTAACCTGCACAGATTGCGAAGATAAATAAATAGCTTCAGTACTATGATAAAGGGACCGGCGGAGGTTGTCAAATAGTTTTTTTCGTTTCTATTGGGTAGCTTTTCTCTACTGTCATCTTTTATCTTGTCAAAAGCATCTAATGCTTTAAGCTTAGGCAAGATGGAGAAGGGAAGAACTCTGTAAGCGCTTCTTTTGCCCACAATTGGGAGGTTTGAGTGAATTTGTGATATATTTTATTTGCCTTCCTAATGACGAAAGTTCTATAGATAGCCATGCCAAAGTTCCAAAGTTATGAGTGGTTCTCAGGTGGCAATGAAGAGTGATGCGATGATATTAGCCATTTATTCTTGTCCCACTTGTAAGTAAATGCGTAACGAGCGCGTAACTCCTTTCCGTCTTTCAGTCTGAAGGTATATAAGCCTGTATCGACAGCTTTATTACATCCAACGTTTATAGTACGTGACTCAATTTCTGCAGTTGGATGTTTAGCTAGAAAATCTTTAAAGTAATCAACGCGCTGAGCACTAGTTGTTCTAGGGCTAGAGGATAAAGTTGGCAGCAATACTGCATCATCAGTGTAGTTTGCGTTAACCTGGTAGGCATCGCCAGTTTTTAACGAATCATTCCAACGATTAAACAACGCTTCAATATCCTGATCACTAGCTTTGACACAACTTCGGCCCCTGGTAAAAACTTGGACTACAACCACTAAGACCAGGATAACAAGCAAAAAACTCAATATTGAGATAACTCCTTTTTTACACGCCCTGTTCTACATATCACCCTACAAAAATTAAAAACACTATTCTATAACACGAAAGTTAATTAACTACAAAAGCTAAGTTACTGCCTTATTAACAGGACAATAGAAAAGATTAGACATACTGTCTATTCTCTAGAGCAAATTTCAAGGCATAATAACCTTTTCCCTTTCTGTACCTGAGATTCTTCTTAATTCTTCACGCATTACCCAAGAGTCCATTTGCTTTCTATCAGATTAACCTATCACTTCAGAACACATCGATTTTCCAGATCTAACAAAAGATCCTTGCTCTATAGCCCCGCTAACTGGCAACCCTCCTAGTAAGCAATTCCTTCCTATTTTTTCATTGCAGTTTTTTAATTGCTCTAGCAGATTTTGACTATTTTATAAGATTTGTGTCTTGCGTATCAGGGTATAACCTCACTTCTAGTTCTTCCAGACTGGTGTAGAAAGTTAATACTATATCGCTACCATCTGTAAGATCTGTGTAATCTCTTATACCATTCTCTGTTATAATTTCTACTTCGCTTTTACCGATCTTGATTATATCTCTTCCATATCCTACTTCTCCCTGGGTTAGTCCTAAATTCCTTGCTCCATTTATAATCTCTGCAACATTTATTATGCTGTCTTCAGAATACTCTAAATAAGAGGTGATATTGTCTATTCTTACATCACACAATTGACCACTTGCTGCACTTTTAACAATTTTCAGAAATTCTAGAGTACGCTTTGTATGGTCTTCATAAGCTCTTACTATATTAGCTTTATAGTCTTTAAACTTTAATTCCAATGTGTTGATCACATCCATACTAGATCCTTTATGCAATGTTACCTTTCTTGATACCAATTTACATATTATACTACTAGCAACTTTAGGATCCTTTTCTAAATCATTTAGCTCACTAGCTCTTTTCATTACACAATCTGCAAAGTTGTACGTACCTTCGCATATCACCCCATATGAACGAATAGGAAAATTAAACCTCATTCCAGAACTCATAGCTTCATCTACAATTTTTTCTCATTGACTCATATTTTGAGCGTCAGATATTCTACCTAGTCTCTGTGAAAAAAGTTTGTCATGAGAAAATAAGGAAAGATGTAGCAAAAACTGGTAGTTTAACTTAGCTACAAATAGAGAAATTA
>NZ_WQMP01000158.1:0-2068 GCF_013366855.1 Wolbachia endosymbiont of Madathamugadia hiepei | reverse complement strand
CGATTGAATGCTTCTTTGGAAAAATCAAGAACTTAGACGTGTTTTTTCTCGATTTGACAAGACTGCTGAGGTTTTTATGGGTTTTTTAAACCTCGTTGGTTCTCTCATATGGCTTCTCTAAAATTTTGTTCACAGAGACTAGGAAATGTTAACATTGTGTAATAAGTCATATCGTTTGGATCATGAGAACGACTATAGTCCAGCAAAGACGCAGGGCCTTTCTCGTTGTATTCCCATATCCGTATAGATTCAGAACCTTCACGATGATTAAAAGAAGACTCAATGTTATATTCATTTGCTGGTAGTTCAAACGTTATTGTGTTATCCATAGCATTACCTAATTAATTAAAACTGTTATTATAATGTTGGCATATTAACAAAATATTTACTAGAGTGGCCAATTATAATCAGCGCTGTATTTCAAAAATTACTAAGTTGTTTAACATCCCGATTTAATATGCTATCTTAACTATTGAACAATTCTTTTTGTATAACATTTGCTAGCAAACAAAATTGTTCAATAGTTAAGTTTTCTGGACGTTCGCTACCATTTAATTTAGCGTTTTCAAGAATGGTTTCAGCATGATTTGTTATATTTTGCAAGCTATTTCTTAGCTTCTTTCTTCTTTGAGCAAAAACAGCGCGCGTTAATTTTGTCAAAGTTTTCAAATTTACTGCAAATCTTTGGGTAGGTAAAGGATTTACTGTAATTACTGAAGAATGCACTTTCGGCCTTGGAAAAAACCCTTTAGGTTCAATATCGAATTCCTTTCTTATATTGCACAGCAACTGGCTTAGCACCGATAGAGAACCGTAGTCTTTGGAATTAGGTCTTGCTATGATACGATCTGCTACCTCTTTCTGAAACATCAATGTCAAACTTGTAAAAAATTTTATATTGTTGAACCACTTCAAAAATAATGCTACCGAGACATTGTAAGGTAGATTAGCAATGACTTTGACTGGGCGTTCTATTAGCTTTTCTTCTATAACATGCAGTGCATCTGCTTCTACAATTCTATACCTTTCTTGATGCTCATTTAGCAGTTGGTTATGGTATTTCACTAAATTGCTATCTTTTTCTATAGCAAGCAGAGACTTTGGATTATGTGCCAATATTTCCCTTGTTAATGCACCATACCCAGGACCAATTTCAATAACATTAAAATCTTCTAGATTACCAGCTAAAACGACTATTTTTTTCGTTATCTCACTTGATAAAATAAAATTTTGCCCTAGGCTCTTTTTTGGCTTCAATAAAAATTTTCCCATATTATTGTATTATGCAGTATTTTGATAATTTTAAAAATTAGTTGACGAAAATTCATTGATAATTGTATATTGTTAACGTATTTAACGCCGGCTTAGCTCAATTGGTAGAGCAACTGACTTGTAATCAGTAGGTTGTCAGTTCAAGTCCGACAGCCGGCACGTGTAGTAATTCATACTTGATCTGACAAACAAGAATTGACGTAGTTTCAAACTGCTATCAACACCTTGTATTTATTCAGTGCAGAACAGGTGCATATTCTTTTTTAAAGCAATACCCCTAGTATCTAAAAAGGTCTGCGTAGGTGTTCTTCCACGGCAATACTTTCCTGAGTAAGGTCTTCTCTCATTATAGGAACGCAGCCACTGGTAAACATCTGCTTGCAAATCTTCTAAAGAGTTGTAAGTCTTCTTTCTAAAAAGAATGTGGTAACACTCATCCTGCATGATTTTATGGAACCTCTCACATATACCATTTGTTCGTGGAGAACTGGTTTTAGTGCTAGAGTGGTCAATGTTTTCAATCCCCAAATATAGCTGATAAGCATGGGTTTCAGGTTTGCCACAATATTCCATACCTCTATCAGTTAGAATCCGTAACAATGGAATTTTATGTTCTTCAAAGAACGGAATAACTATGTCGTTAAGAAAGTCTGCAGCCGTAAGAACGCTAACTATGGATTAGAAAGAGAGTAGAGAGAGAAATAGGGTAAACTCCAGTATTTTAGCAACAATAGGAGGTTACCCAATGCATAAGAATATAGCAGAGTTATTCTGTTTTGTAGATGATTATTGTAAA
>NZ_WQMP01000157.1:0-2090 GCF_013366855.1 Wolbachia endosymbiont of Madathamugadia hiepei | reverse complement strand
TCTGTTATATAGGAATGGCACTGTTTGAAAATAGCTTAGGATTTTATATAGCTGCAAATGGTATATATACTGCAAAAGAATGCATGTTAAGGTTGTTCAGACTTCCTTCGTCCTATGCGATGATTCTGGGCTTCTTTTTGAGTGTATGTGATATACAAATACCTGCTTTTCTAACAGATGTTATGATGAATATTAGAAGTACATTTATTACATTAGGAATGGTGCTACTTGGAGTGAGTATTGCACAAATTACAAATTTTAAAATAGATTGGAAGCTCGCTTTAACCACTATTACAGCAAAGTACGTATTCTGGCCATTATTTGTTTTGGGAATTGTCCTGATAGACAAACATATCACAGGTATATACGATGAGAGTATATATAAAGCGCTGATGTTGCTAGCTATTATTCCAGTTTCTGGATCTAGTGTAATACTTGCTAATATTTTAAACTATCAACCAGATAAAGCTACCTTGTTGCTTCTCATCAGTACTGCAGTAGGACTATTTTACGTTCCGCTAATAATATCATTATTTTTTGCCAAACTTGTTCCTCTTTGAGCAGACATACTAACGACTAGCTATGCAGTTCAATTACTCTGCCACAATTTTGCTCTATTACATTTGCTACATTCAATATTCCAGCTTCATCGTAATAGTTTCCAATTACTTGTAAAGCAAGCGGTAAACCTTCATTGGAAAGTCCAACAGGCACAGAAATAGCAGGTAGTCCAGCTAAACTTGCTGGTACGGTGAAGACATCATTGATACACATAATTAACGGATCTGGCTTTTCATTCAAGCCAAAAGCTTCTGTTGGAGCAGATGGAACGAGTATGTAATCTATTTTTTCAAATGCTTTTATAAAATCGTTTCTGATTAATGCTCTAATGCATTGTACTTTTTCGTAATATTCATTGTAGTGACCTGAAGAAAGTGCATAAGCACCAATTAAGATTCTTCTTTTTACCTCTTTTCCAAAACCTTCTGCTCTTGTTAGTGAATACATTTCTTCGAGGGTATCAGCATCAGCTCTGAATCCATAACGCACACCATCATAACGAGCAAGATTAGATGAAACTTCAGCAAAACAAATTAAATAATAGACTGGTATTGCATATTTAGTGTGTGGCAAGGTAATATCAACAACTTCAGCGCCGTTTTCTTTCAAATTGGAAGAAACTTTTTCCCAATGATGGACGATTTCTTCTGAAATTCCATCCATTCTATATTCTTTTGGTATACCAATGCGCTTACCCTTGATATTACCGTTTATAAAATTAGAAAATTTAGGCACTGGCCTTTTACTCGATGTTGAATCTTTGCTATCATAGCCACAAATTGTTTCCAGCATTAATGCTGAGTCAGAAACGGAACGAGTAATGACCCCTGCTTGGTCCAGGGAACTTGCAAATGCGATCATACCAAAACGCGAACATCTTCCATAAGTTGGCTTTGCTCCAACTACTCCACAGTAAGCTGCTGGCTGGCGCACAGATCCACCGGTGTCACTTCCGAGCGCTCCAGCGCATAAAAATCCAGCAACCGATGCTGCGGCTCCACCAGATGACCCACCAGGTACAACTTTTTCCCCATCACTTTTTCTAGCCCACACATTTTCAACAGGACCGAAATAGCTATTTGTGTTTGCAGAACCCATGGCAAATTCATCCATGTTAAGCTTGCCAAGCATGACCGCCCCACTTTTCAAAAGCAAGTCAGATACTGTAGATTCGTAAGTCGGGACGAAATTCTCTAGCATTTTTGAGCATGCTGTTGTTTTTATTCCCTTTGTGCAGAATAAATCTTTAACACCAACTGGTATACCCATAAGCGGTATATCACCCTTTTGTTTTGAAAAATGCTCATCTGCAGCTTTAGCAGCCTCTATTGCTATTTCTGGAGTTTTTGTCACAAATGCATTTAATTTCTCGTTTTCTACCGCGCTGATATGCGCCTCAACAAGTTCAACAGCAGAAAAATCTTTCCGTTTAAGTCCATCATACATCTCTGTAATACTTAGCTTTCTTAATTCATTCATTTATTAATATTCAATTTTTAGCAAGATGTTAATTATAACAACGGTAAGGT
>NZ_WQMP01000156.1:0-2150 GCF_013366855.1 Wolbachia endosymbiont of Madathamugadia hiepei | reverse complement strand
CTATTCTCGCTCAAAAACTTGATGATGCTACTGAAAAAGGCAGACAAGAAGGCAGAGCGGAGGGGAGAGAGGAAGGCATCCAAATCGGCCATGAAAAAGGCAGAAAAGAAAGGGAAATTGAAGTTGCTAAAAACCTACTTAAAGCAGGAGTTTCTATTGATATCATAGCTCAAACTACTGGTCTTCCTAGAGCTGAAATTGCACAACTCACAGAAGAAGTTACGAGTTAATTTCAAATCACTTGGCCGAGCAGATACTGATATTTTGCAGTGCATATAAATAATTAGCTACCGACCGGGGCTTTTTTTTCTTACTTAGTAAATTTCTTAATGTTTATAGCTGGTTGCAATTTATGAACGAACATTTGTTTTTACAACAAGTGGTGTCATTCCATTAGCTTTACACCTTGCACAGCATAATCCAGGTACCTGCTTCACCAACTGTTCCTTACGCACTTCTTGGCGTACAAAAAAACACCACCTTTCGCATAAGCAATCAGTATGTCTCTTACAGATTCACTCAAACTTAATTAAGTGGGAGTATTATTGATGCGAAAAGGGTTTCACTAGAAGTTTAAGCGGTATGGTGCATGAGGAAGACATAAACCAGTTAGTAGAAAGTGGATTTGATATTAACTCAAAAGATGCAAATGGAATCACTCTTTTGCATAAATTTACAAAAGAAGGCGATGCAGCTAGAGTAAGATCATTGCTAGAGCATGCGGCAGATTTTAATGTCGTAGACAGCGAAAATAGAAATCCGCTGCATTATGCTGTTATGCATGGACATAAGAAAATTGCTAAACTTCTTGTCAACCAGCTGACAATTAATTCCAAAGATAAAAATGGATTTACTCCGCTTCACCTTGCTGCGCTACAAGATGATACGGAATTAATAGGTTTTTTGATCGCAAAAGGTGCAAAAATTAATGAAAGAGATGCTAAAGAAGGCTACACTCCTCTTCACATAGCTTCACTATACGGTTCCAAAAAAAGTGTCCAAGCTTTAGTTGATAGTGGAGCCAATCTTGAATGCGAAGATAATAATCTTCACACTCCTTTATTTCTGACCATTTATCAGTGTACCGCACATTATGAGAGTAGAGAAGAAATTATAGAATATCTGATAAAAAAAGAGGCGAATATAGAAGCAAAAGACGCTGAGAATAATACTACGCTCTTCCTAGCGGCATATAACAATAAAATGCAAATAGTGAAACTTATTGTAAAGAAACAGCAAGCAAAAGCTAACTTTAAAGAATTTATCTGTACAAAAAACAGCCATGGTTTTGATGCATTGGATTGCGCTGTTGAGCATAACAATGGGAAAATGGTAATATTTCTTGTTTCAAAGGGAATAGATGCAAATGATCAAGATTTCAATGGTAATGCCCGGTTACATAAAGCTAGCTATAATGGTGACACTAAAGCAGTTAGGTTCTTATTGGAGCTTAAAGTAAATGTGAATGCTGTCACCAAATGTAACAGAACTCCCCTGCTGCTAGCAGTTAAAAAAGGTCATACAAAGATTGTGAAAATGTTACTGGAAGTCAAAGCCAATATGAATATCTGCGAGCAACAGGGTTATACACCTCTGCATCTTGCTGTCCAAAGGGATTATTTTGATATAGCCCAGTGGTTGATAGAGAAAGGAGCAGACCTTAGCATTAAGTGCAAAGATGGTTACACTGCAATAGACATGTTTATCAACAAAGCTAATGGCAGAGCAGACATCAACGAAAACTACAAGAAATTTTGTAGGTTTTTAATACTTTACCTGAAAGAGCTACATAGTAAATACAAAGCTTCTTGCATGTTTTCAACCCTGGCTTTAAGCTTAACAATTCTAGGATTACCATTTATTTTTAAGCCTATAATCAAATATAGAGAAAGAAATAGAATGTATAAAAAAACTAAGGCTATGCTGGAAAACTTACTCTATATTTAATGTATCTATTCAGCAAAAGTAGTGTCATGTAAGTAGCTCCTTTTTTGTCATCCAAGTAGCTGGCACTGGGATTTGTGATACTACTTTAGTAATAAAAATTTTACCAAGCGAGAAAAAAAGCAAAAGAAGCCCTGGTCAATACCTGTTCAAAAATATTGGCATCTTTTTAGTCTTAAACGCTGCAATCTAGCTGCTTTTAAACC
>NZ_WQMP01000155.1:0-2163 GCF_013366855.1 Wolbachia endosymbiont of Madathamugadia hiepei | reverse complement strand
AACAGATTAGAAATTGAACATACTTGCCATAGATCTCCTATTAACTTTTTAGTTCACATTTTTTCTACGCTTATTTCATATTCTTTACAACGCAAAAAACCTTCCATTTCCAACTCTTTCTTTATCGGCTAATCCATAGTTAGCGTTTCTTAAAGCTGAAATTGCACAACTCAAAGAAGAAGTCACGAGTTAATCGCTTAGCTGCCAATATATTTTGAAGTAAGCCACCCACGGGGCTTCTTTTGCTTTTTTTTACTTGGTAAATTTCTAAAATATTTATTACTAAAGTAGTATCTTGGATTCCAGTGTCAGCTACTTGGATGACATTGAAAAAAGGATCTACTCTGGATCAGCTGGTAAGTTGGATGCTTGATAAGCGTAATTTGGAGCTTCTTGCGTAATAATTATATCATGAGCATGACTCTCTCTGAGTCCAGACGCAGTAATAGTAACGAATTTGCAGTTTTTCTTCATCTCTTCTATACTACTATTACCAGTGTACCCCATTGCAGCCTGCAACCCACCAATTAATTGATGGATCACCCCTGAAGCTGGACCTTTAAATGGAACTCTTCCTTCTACTCCTTGTGGAACTAATTTTAGTTTTGAGTCTTTATCTTGAAAATAACGGCTCGCTGAACCTCGTTTCATTGCGCTGATAGACCCCATTCCTCGATAGCCTTTGTATGCCCTGCCTTTGTACATGATGATTTCGCCTGGACTTTCATCAGTGCCTGCAAAAAGTGAACCTATCATCACAGAATCAGCGCCGGCTGCGATAGCTTTTGCAACATCTCCTGAGTATTTTATCCCACCATCGGCAATCAATCTTACTTTTCTTGCTTTACATATTTCTGCAACATTTTGAATTGCAGAAAATTGTGGCACACCAACACCTGTAACTATCCTAGTTGTGCAGATTGATCCAGGCCCTATGCCAACCTTCACTGCATCAACGCCCGCGTCAATCAATGCTTCAGCAGCTTCTTTTGTGGCAATATTGCCACCTACTAGCTGCGTGTTTGGATACATCGCTTTTATTTCTCTAATGGTATTAATAACGTTTTCGGAATGACCGTGAGCGGTATCCACAACAATCACATCAATTTCTTCTCTAATTAAAGCCTTACATCTTTCTATGCCATCCTTTTTGCCGGTGCCAACTGCAGCAGCAACTCTGAGCCGCCCTTTACTGTCTTTACATGAATTGGGGTACCTATTGTATTTTTCAATGTCTTTAACCGTAATCAGGCCTATACAACAAGAATTTTCATCTACGACCAAAAGCTTCTCTATTCTATTTTCATGCAACAATTTCATTGCTGAGGCACTATCCACTTCCTGCTCCCGAACTGTAATTAGCTTGTCTCTTGTCATCACTTCAGAAACTTTTACACCCATGTTCTGGTCTTCAATAAACCTCACATCCCGGTTAGTTAAAATTCCCACTAACTTGAATTGATCAACCACAGGAATGCCAGAATAATTGTGCTCTTTCATTAATGAAATTGCTTCCGCAACTGTTTTACCTGGAGAAATCGTGATTGGGTTATACACGATCCAACTTTCATATTTTTTTACCCTTCTGACTTCTGAAACTTGCTCATCTATTGATAAGTTTTTATGTATACAACCTATCCCACCATGTTGGGCAATAGCTATTGCAAAGTCTGATTCAGTAACAGTATCCATTGCGGAAGATATGAGAGGGATATTGAGTTCTATGCTATTTGTTAAATAAGTTTTCGTATCTGCATCACAAGGCAATATATTAGAATGGGCTGGCAAGAGTAGTATATCGTCGAACGAATAACAAGTTTCCATTTTTTTCATAGGCTTTATTTAAAGCTTATACGCCAATTGATTGAATTGCAATAGGGCTGTGCAAAATTAGCTAGTAGAATGCTGCTTATACTCTTTTGTTAAGTTTAATTGCGCACATGCCGCAAAATGGAGTAAATATATATGTTCGCCTCTAATTAATACTATTTTTATTATTATATGAGATAGCTAGTCTCTGTGAAGAAAGTTTATCATGAGAAAATAAGGAAAGATGTAGCAAAAACTGGTAATTTAACTTAGCTACAAATAGAGAAACTACCAAATGGCATATTATATAAAAGAAGGAAATTGAAAACAAGTTTTTAGTTTTTTGAAAAGCGT
>NZ_WQMP01000154.1:0-2243 GCF_013366855.1 Wolbachia endosymbiont of Madathamugadia hiepei | reverse complement strand
CTTATGCATTGGGTAACCTCCTATTGTTGCTAAAATACTGGAGTTTACCTTATTTCTCTCTCTACTCTCTTTCTAATCCATAGTTAGCGTTCATAGAGGTTACTTGGATGATAAAAAAGGCTACCTGGTGTATTTTTGTATCAGAAAACACTTGCTAAGGCTTTTTGGCCGCTTATAGATAGACTATAGCACTTCGTTTTTTGTAAACTTTCTCTGTCTTTGGTAATTTGTTTTAACATAGATAAAATAAACTGTGTATTTTTTTTAATAAATTGACTATGCTAAAAACATGCAAAAACGCTATGCAACTGTTTGTCTTATATTACCTCTTATAGTTGGCACATTACTTTTAGTGCGCCCTATGATTTTTCCATGCTTAATATCTATCGTTGTTGCATATTTATTTAATCCGCTAGTAGTAAAGTTTGAGAAGTGTAGAATACCACGCCTATATTCTGTAATTTTTATAATACTTGTCCTGCTGATGATTTTTGTATTAGCTGTTACATTTGTTTTACCTATTATATATGTTCAAATCACTTCGATATTGAATTTTTTAGTCAGTAAAGCACCTTCATTAAACCTCAAAGTTATTCCATCTGTGTTAGAATTTCTCAATATAAAAACAGAAGGTGGTTTGCTTGATCACTTATCTGAAAGTCTAGCAAAAAATTACGGCGATTATATATCTTACTTCGTAAATGCCTTCGATATTACCAGTAATTTTATAATCCAGGTGTTAAGCTCGAGCTTTAGCTTGATTCATACAGTATCATTAGTAGTAATCACTCCGGTGATGTTCTTTTATGTATTGCGTGATTGGCCTTTGATTGTAACAAAAGTTAGTAAATTAGTCCCTGTTCCTTACAGAGAAAAAGTTGCAGATTACTTTTCAAAAGTGGATTTTATTGTATCTAACTACCTAAAAGGACAGGCGAATGTATGTATTTTTATGATGATTTTTTACTCTGTAGGCCTTAGTATAATCGGGCTAAGACATTCTGTTGCTATTGGAATTTTGTCAGGGACACTAACATTTATACCTTACATAGGGCCATTATTATATACTATTATTGGGTTTTTGAGCGCTGTTACTCAATTCAGTGGATGGTTTGAAAGCACTGCTGTTTTAATATTATTTGGTGTTGGACAGCTGATAGATGCAAATATACTGGTTCCTTTATTGGTAGGAAAAAAGGTTCATATACATCCAGCTGTAATTATTCTTGGAGTTACCATATGTGCTTCATATTTTGGATTTATGGGTATATTACTTTTTGTTCCAATAATAGCAATGTTTTATGTATCAGTGGAATGTATAACCGATAAATATCTTAAAAGTGAGTTTTATAGAAACGGCTAACAGGTTTTTTGCATTGTAATAAGGAGAGGGAATGCCTGATGTACTCAAGGAGAGTAAGTGAATTTTGACGTAAAAGTTACCGCCAGGAGCACAAAATGTCTAGTGTGCAATTAAATTTATTTAACAACAATCAAGCTGATTATAGTCAGCAAAATTTCATCATCTTGGATGAAAATAAACATGTGTACCACTCAGTCATTGATGATTTATCTTGGAAATGTTTGATCCTTTTTGGGCCTAAAAGCTCTGGTAAAACTCATCTTGCTTACATTTGGCAATCGATGAACGATGCAATCTTTATCAATGTGAACAATTTTGTAAGCGAGATTAGATATAGCAACGCTTTTATTTTAGAAGATATACAAAACGTTCAAGATGAAGCAATGTTACTGCATTGTTATAACTACATGAAAGAAAATAACAAGAGATTGCTTATTACTTCTTCGACTTCACCAAACAAGCTTAACTTTAAGTTGAAAGATTTAAGTTCTCGCATATTATCAACCATCAGCGTAAAAATTCCATCAGCGAGTGAGGAATTGTTAAGGATTATGTTGATGAAACGGTTTTCAGATAAACAGTTGAAAATTGATTTGAAAGTAATTAATTATATTTTGGCAAGGGTGGAGCGTTCTTTTTACAGCATTAGTGAAATTATAGAAAAGATAGATGACGAATCTATGGGATCAAATGTTACCCTTCCTTTTATTAGCGCTTTATTGAAAAGGGATACTATGTGATTTCTTCTTTTAACAGAGCATATATACTCAAAATTTATTAACACCTGTAGCACTAGTCTCTGTGAACAAAATTTTAGAGAAGCCATATGAGAGAACCAACGAAGTTTAAAAAACCCATAAAAACCTCAGCAGTCTTGTCA
>NZ_WQMP01000153.1:0-2275 GCF_013366855.1 Wolbachia endosymbiont of Madathamugadia hiepei | reverse complement strand
ACGTTCTATACTGTCTTAAACGACTTATAAGCGCGTTTCAGCTTGAAAACCAGAAGTTTTAAAAAGACGTGAGGTGCACATAGTGCAAAAATTTAAACATGAGACGCCAAATACACTAAGTTTTTTGTCATTAACCTGCACAGATTGCGAAGATAAACAAATAGTTTCAGTATCATTATAAGGGGGTTGAAAGAATTTGTCAAGTAGTTTTTTTGACTCTGTTTCTATGCCGGTGTTAGCTACAAAGTAGGCTACCGTTTTTTATGCAAATGCAAGAGATCTATTGAAATACCCCTGCAAAACTATACTATTGATTAGTGCACTATAAATTTTTGAAACTATGGATATATTAGGCAAACTGGTAATCTTACTATCAGTTTTTTTACTCTCTTTTCCTTCATATTCATATCAATTTAGAACCAAAGCAAACCAAGCAGTAGTCTTAGATTTAGCCTCAGATTCGTTCATCTTTGAGCATAATTCCGATGAAAAAATGGCCCCATCTTCAATGAGTAAGTTGATGACTTTATACGTGGCCTTCGATTACCTAAAAGCTGGAATAATCAACATGGAAGATAAGTTTCGAGTAAGTAGAAAAGCGTGGGAAAGGAAAGGCTCTTCCATGTTTTTGAGGGAAGGTCAATCTGTTACGGTGAAAGAACTACTCGAAGGAATTGTAATAGTTTCAGGTAATGATGCTTGCATCACGCTAGCTGAGGGCATTGCAGGGTCAGAAGAGAATTTCGTAATGGAAATGAATGAAGTTGCGCATAACCTGAATCTAAACAACAGTCATTTTGTCAATTCAAGCGGGTGGCCGGATGAAAATCATTTCATGAGCGCAAAAGATCTGGCAATATTGGCGAAGAGGATTTTCACTGATTTCCCCGAGTATTACGATTTATTTTCTGAGCAATATTTTACATATAATGACATTTTACAAAAAAATAAAAATCTTCTACTTTTTCACGATATCGGAGTTGATGGCCTAAAAACCGGCTATACAAACGCTGGCGGTTACGGAATTGTAGTATCTGCAAAACGGAACGACAGGAGAATTTTCGCCGTTGTAAATGGGCTGAGTACTGAAAGAGAGCGAATAGAAGAAGCAAAAAGACTGATACAGTATTCCTTAAATCATTTTAGCACTAGGAAAATATTCGCTAAGGACGATGTAGTTGAGGAAATAAATGTTCTATACGGAAAAGACAGAAAAGTGCCCATCACAGTTGCAAACGACGTTACTATAACCTATAGCCGCAACTTGCATGATAAAATTAAGGTGCGTGTTGAATATAAAGATATGATACCTGCACCAATTAAAAAAGGGCAAGAAGTAGGCAAAGTTCTTATAGAAATACCGGGTATTGAGCAGCAAACAGCACCACTTTACGCAGTAAACGACGTACAGGAATTAAATTACATAGAAAAGTTTTTCAGGATGTTATTTTGAAGCTTAAATGGCGCATTATACCAAAAAATGAGGCATATGCAAAGAAGGTGATACTAACAATGAGAAAGCAAGAGAAAGGAAAACAACAAAGAGGACTAGTCCCTGCCCTACTGTACACAGAAAGTTATAACTTCACCCAATAGAAACAAAAAAACTACTTGACAATCTTCACCAACCCCCTTATAATGATACTGAAACTATTTATTTATCTTCGCAATCTGTGTAGGTTAATGACAAAAAACTTAGGGTATTTGGCGTCTCATGTTTAAATTTTTGCACTATGTGCACCTCATGTCTTTTTAAAACTTCTGGTTTTCAAGCTGAAACGCGCTTATAAGTCGTTTAAGACAGTATAGAACGTCAAATAGACAAGGGGGAATTTGAATACTAGTCTCTGTGAAAAAAGTTTATCATGAGAAAATAAGGAAAGATGTAGCAAAAACTGGTAGTTTAACTTAGCTAAAAATAGAGAAACTACCAAATGGCATATTATATAAAAGAAGGAAATTGAAAACAAGTTTTTAGTTTTTTGAAAAGCGTGAAAGGAATACACAGCAAGAGCAAAGAGAAATTGAGAATATTTGTGGAAACAGTGTGGTACATGGCCAAAAGTGGCTGCCAGTGTAGGCTTTTACCTAAAATATATGCCAATTACAGGGGTATACACAGGCGATTTAAAAGGTGGTGTGAAAAGAAAATTTGGGAAAAGTTGCTTAAATATACACAAGAGCCAGATTTGGAAGTGCACATAATTGACGGAACAATCGTGAGAGCTCATGCCTGTTCTGACGGATATAAGAAAAACTCTGCGAATCAAGAAGT
>NZ_WQMP01000152.1:0-2276 GCF_013366855.1 Wolbachia endosymbiont of Madathamugadia hiepei | reverse complement strand
GGTACATATAAATAATTAGCCACCGACCTGGGCTTTTTTTGCTTTTTTTCTCGCTTGGTAAATTTCTTAAATATTTATAGCTAGTTGCAATTTGTGAACGAACATTTGTTTTTACAACAAGTAGTGTTATTCCAGCGCATGACGCTGGAATCTAAGAATTTTATTAGGTTGGTGAGCATAAAGGTTATGCTAAAATACACCGTTTTATGGAAAACCGGACCCCAGTGTCCGCTACTTGGATGACAAGAAGAGGGTGCTGGAATGGCAAGAAAAGGAAGCACTAGGATGCACCATTTGTTGTAAACTCACTTTTACTGTATGATTACTTTATTTATAGCATCTTGTCTATCTCATTTTACCATTCCGCTGAATAGATACATAAAAAGTAACCTTTCTACAGTGCGTGTTACGCTTCTTGCTTCAAATTTCTTGCAACATCAAGTGCAGCATAGGTGAATATTGTACCCGCACCTGCGCGTTTAAAGCTAATTAAAGACTCATAAATTACTTTGTCATAATCCAGCCAGCCATTGTTTGTCGCAGCCTTTATCATTGCGTACTCACCACTTACTTGGTAAGCAAAAATCGGAAAATTAAACTTATCGCTTGCTGTTTTTATTACATCCAAGTATGGCATACCTGGTTTTATCATAATAAAATCTGCACCTTCGTTTATATCCATTTCGATTTCGCAAATTGCCTCTCTCGCATTTCTATAATCCATTTGATAACCACTTTTATCGATAGAATTTGACGGTTCGCATGAACCAACAACTTGTCTGAATGGTGCATAGAAGCTGGAGCAATATTTCACTGCATAAGATAGTATTGATACATCTTGAAAGCCATTATCATCCAATGCTATTCTTATTTTCCCTATTCTACCATCCATCATATCAGAAGGGGCAACTATATCACATCCTGCTTTTGCCAAAGCAAGTGCTTGCTTTAGCAACACTGACACAGTTTCATCGTTTTCCACATCTATCTGATTGCTTTTTAAAATGCCATCATGACCATGAGTGGTGTATGGATCAAGTGCAACATCTGCGATAATGCCAATGCCCGGCACCTTTAATTTTACAGCACGAATTGCCTTGCAGATTAAATTGTCCAGATTGTATGCTTCCTCAGCATTTTCAGATTTTAATTTACTGTCAACTACAGGGAAAATTGCAATAGCATTAATTCCTAAATCCTCAGCTTCTTGAACCATGGAAACCAATCCATCTATTGAGTAACATTTTATGTCAGGTAAGCCAGAAATTGGTTCGGTTGTTTCTTCTCTATCATGAACAAACAGGGGAAAAATCAAGTCGTTTACTGATAAAATGCTTTCACTTGTTAAATTGCGAATCCATCTACTTGAGCGTCTACGCCTTAACCGTGTGTTTTGGAAATTAAACATCGTATTTATTGTGCTAGATAAAACTTAATCTGACAGAAGAATTGAGGTAGTCAAAACTAATACCAGAGTCTTGTTTAATGCTATTAATATTTTTCTGAAAAGCAATACGTTTGCTATCAAAAAATAGATCTCTTATGTCTTGTTTGACTTCTCGATAACGAAAGTTGGTATAATCTTTATATTAAGCTATAGCCTATAAATTTCTTATTGACATTTCTTTTATAGTATAATATGCTAATATTAAAATAGGTGTGCAATATGTTAGGCGAAAGTAACAATCAACAGCAAGATAGAGCGCGTGCTATGATAGAAAGAGCACAAAATGCTTACCACAATACTGGTAAAATTAGAAGATTTATCAACATAATTCTACTGGTAAGCATGATTCCTCTACTTTTCCTTCTTGTACAGCTCTTTGTGTATTTAGGGTTAGTAAATTATCTTTTAAAACCAGAAGAAAATGAACCGAGATTATCGGCTTGGCCAAAAAATATCATTAGGGTAATATTAAAAGCTGTTCTAGTCGTATGCATTATTGCCTCCTGTATACTTTTAGCATTACCTGCGTTATTCTTATGGCTACTAAACCGGACACTCGTTGGAGAGGTGTGGCAGCTTTTTAACTTAATGCGAGAAGTTCCAGAAGAAGAAAGACCGCTTCTCATACATGGTTTAGTTGATGTCTTTCCTTTTGTTGCGCAAACTACTCACGATCCAAACGCGGTTTCTAGTGTAAACTTAAGTGTTGATAAACTCATAGAAAAATATAAGGAGAACCTAGTCTCTGTGAAAAAAGTTTATCATGAGAAAATAAGGAAAGATGTAGCAAAAACTGGTAGTTTAACTTAGCTACAAATAGAGAAATTAC
>NZ_WQMP01000151.1:0-2308 GCF_013366855.1 Wolbachia endosymbiont of Madathamugadia hiepei | reverse complement strand
CGATTTGACAAGACTGCTGAGGTTTTCATGGGTTTTTTAAACTTCGTTGGTTCTCTCATATGGCTTCTCTAAAATTTTGTTCACAGAGACTGGTTGTTGCTTTTTCCAAAACTGCACCTACCTTTTTTAGAAAAATGGTAGAGGGTTATAGAAAGAAAGTAGAAGATTTTGAATAAGTAATTAGATGTAAAAAACGATGTGTATAGCTAGAAAACAGGCTGTTATAGCGAATTTGTGATATATCAGAATCGATATGGTGGGCAATGACAGACTTGAACTGCCGACCTCCTCGGTGTAAACGAGATGCTCTACCAGCTGAGCTAATTGCCCCTTTAGTGTAACTCTATAGCTCAATATTATTATTGTAAACAAAAAGTAGAACCACATGCTGTCTAATTTCTGATTGACCATTTGCTTAACTAAATGTTAATATTACAATTACTTCGGTTAAAGTATAGAAAATGCAAGACAACATAGTACCAGTTTCAATAGTGAAAGAGCTGGAAGATTCTTATCTCTCTTACGCAATGAGCGTGATCATAAGCCGGGCTATACCTGATGTGCGCGATGGGTTTAAACCTGTTCATAGGCGCATATTATATGCAATGTCAAGGGCAGGGTACGATGCTGGTAAGCCATATAAAAAGGCAGCTCGTATAGTTGGGGACGTAATGGGGAAATATCATCCACACGGTGATATGGCTATTTATGACTCCTTGGTCAGGATGGCTCAAAATTTCTCTCTTCTTTTACCACTCATTGATGGGCAAGGTAACTTTGGTTCGATAGATGGAGATCCACCAGCTTCGATGCGATATACAGAAGCAAGGCTCCACAAAGTGTCGCATTTTTTATTGAATGATATCGATGAAGATACAGTTGGCTTTAGACCAAACTACGATGGAAATGAAACAGAGCCTGTTGTACTACCTGCAGAGTTTCCGAATCTATTGGTAAATGGTGCAAGTGGTGTTGCAGTTGGTATGGCAACCAACATTCCTTCTCATAACCTTGGTGAGGTAATTGATGCCTGCATGTTATATATAGACAATCCTGAAGTAACTTTAGATGAATTGCTTGAAGTGGTGCCAGGGCCGGATTTTCCAACTGGTGGAACAATTCTTGGTAGGTCTGGAATAAGATCAGCATTTGCCACAGGTCGAGGTTCAATTGTTGTACAAGGTAAAACGCATATAGAAGATCTGCCGCAAGATAGGCAAGCAATAGTTATTGATGAAATACCTTACCAGGTAAATAAAGTAAAGTTAATTGAGAAAATAGGTGAACTCGTAAAAGAGAAGAAAATTGATGGCATAACTGAAATCCTGGATGAGTCGGATAAGTCCGGCATTAGGGTAGTGATTGATCTTAGGAAAAATACCGCAGCAGATTTTATACTGAATCAGATACTGGGCCTTACTCCTCTAAGAAGTAGCTTCAGTGTTAACACTTTGGTTCTGAGTAACAACAGACCTGCTTTGATGTCACTGAAAGGGATCATAGCTGCTTTCGTTGACTTTAGAAAAGAAGTACTAATCAGGAGAACGGAATTTCGTCTAAGAAAAACGAGGGAAAAAGCTCATATATATATAGGGCTCTATATTGCAGTTTTGAGCATAGATGAAGTGATAAAAATCATCCGTGGTGCAAAAGATCCTGAAGAAGCAAGCAAAGAGCTTTTAAATAAGGAGTGGAAGACTTCAGCGGAAATAAACACGATTATTAGCTTGATTTCAGACAGTGAGAGCTTTTTAAAAGATGGAGTGTACAGATTAACTGAGCTGCAGACGAAGGCTATTCTTGACATGAAATTGCAACGCTTAACAGGTCTTGAAAAAGGCAAATTAGAAGCCGAGCTAAATTCAATGATCAACCTGATAAAAGAATATATCGCTTTTCTTGGCTCAGAAGAGAAATTGATGAAAGAAATAAAAAATAATTTACAAGAAATAAAGAACAGATTTGCCGTGCCGCGAAAAACTTCAATAGAAGAGTCAGATGTAGACATTGAAGCTGAGGATCTCATTCCACAAGAGGATATGGTGGTGACCGTAACTATGAACGGTTACATTAAGCGCGTGAAGCTTTCTCACTATAGAACTCAGCGTCGTGGTGGAAAAGGAAAGCTAGGACAGGGATTAAAGGAAGAAGATGTAACCACGAAATTGTTTGTTGGAAATACCCACACTAGTCTTTTATTCTTTTCCAATATTGGCAGAGTTTATAGGTTAAAGGTTTATAAATTACCTCTTGCAGAGCCAACAGCACGTGGAAGAGCGCTTGTTAATGTATTTCCTCTCACTGAAGG
>NZ_WQMP01000150.1:0-2369 GCF_013366855.1 Wolbachia endosymbiont of Madathamugadia hiepei | reverse complement strand
CAAATACCCTAAGTTTTTTGTCATTAGCCTGCACATGATTGCGAAGATAAATAAACAGCTTCAGTACTATGATAAAAGGAATGGCGAAGGTTGTCAAGTAGTTTTTTTACGTCGGAACTCTTGAACAAGTTTTTGTTCCTCATGAGTAAATTAATGCTATTCTTTTATTACTGGTCTGAAGTTTTTTTATGTTCATACACTTGCGTGTTCACAGTGTTTATTCACTGCTTGAGAGTTCGGTCAAAATTGAGGAGCTGAGTAGCCTTTGTTTGCGGAATAAAATGCCAGCAGTTGCGATAACTGATTCAGGTAACTTATTTGGCTCACTCGAGTTTGCAGAATATGCGGCAAATAGGGGAATACAGCTAATAATAGGATGCAATATTATAGTTCGACACTCAGAGCAAAATCTACCCATATTATTGCTTGCAAAAAACGAGCGAGGGTACGCTCACTTGGTTACTTTGGTGAGTGAGTCCTTTAGAAAGCGCAAAAATAGCGACGATATTCCTTATGTTGATTTTAATGAGCTATTAAGTTTAAGTTCAGGCCTAATCGCCTTAACTGGTGGATATGACGGCATATTGGCTCAACTGTTGTTGAAGCAAGATAAAGAAACGATAAAAAGACTACTTTCAGCATTCAATGGTCATTTATATGTTGAATTGCAGCGTCATGAGCTTAGTAAAGAGTTGGAGCTCGAGGAAACCTTGATAGATTTTGCTTACCAGTACGATATACCCCTGGTTGCAACGAATGATGTATTTTTTCCCAACAGGTCTGACCATGAAGCTTATGATATATTAACATGCATATCAGAAGGAAGTTATGCTCTCGAGAATAACAGAAAGAAGCTAACTACTGAGCATTATTTCAAATCTGTGGCAGAAATGGAGGAGCTATTTAGCGATATTCCCGAAGCGATTCATAATACCTCAGTAGTAGCCAGACGGTGCTCTTACATGCCAAGAAGTAGGCAGCCTATTTTGCCTAAATTTCCTTGTCGAGAGAATAAAACTGAGAATGAAGAACTGAAGGAACAGGCAATTGCAGGGTTGGAACTTCGTATTGCACAATCTTCTTCTGTCATTCCAGCGCGTGACGCTGGAATCCAGGAAAAAAGAAATATGAATCCCAGTGTCAAGCACTGGGATGACACCCATGATGTTGATTTTAAGCAATACTACGATCGGCTAAGTTACGAACTAAGCGTAATAACTTCAATGAACTACGCTGGCTACTTTTTGATAGTTTCTGATTTCATTCGTTGGAGTAAAGCAAACGGCATTCCAGTTGGTCCAGGAAGAGGTTCTGGTGCTGGATCAATTGTTGCTTGGGCGCTGCAGATTACAGATCTTGACCCAATAAAATTTGGTCTGATCTTTGAAAGATTTTTAAATCCTGATCGTATATCGATGCCTGACTTTGACATCGATTTCTGCCAGGAAAAGAGAGATTTAGTTATTGACTATGTTCGGAAGAAGTATGGTTATGTTGCTCAGATAATCACTTTTGGAAAATTACAGGCAAGAGCTGTGCTGCGCGATGTTGGAAGGGTATTGCAGATGCCTTACGCTCAGGTGGATAAAATATCTAAGATGGTTCCGTTTAATCCGGTAAACCCTGTAACTTTATCACAAGCGATAGAGCTTGATCAAAATCTGCAGAAAGAAAGGGATAGCGATGAAGTAATTGCAAAACTCCTTGATATCTCTCTTAAGCTTGAGGGGATATATCGTCACGTTTCAACTCATGCGGCTGGAATTGTGATATGCGATCAAAAGTTAGAAAATTTTGTTCCTGTTTATTATGATCCAAATTCGGCTCTGCCAATTACTCAATACAGCATGAAATATGTGGAGAAAGCTGGACTAATAAAGTTTGATTTTCTCGGACTTGGTACACTGACGCTGATAGATCATGTATGTCGTTTAATTAATCGTAATGAAAGAAAAATTGATATTTCCTCGGTTCCTTTAGATGATCAGAGAACCTATGAAATGCTCTCAAGAGGTGATTCAATTGGAGTGTTCCAGCTTGAAAGTTCGGGAATGAGAGAAGCTTTAATCAAGCTAAAACCAGACTGTATTGAAGATATCATCGCTTTGATTTCCCTTTATCGTCCAGGGCCGATGGATAACATTCCAACTTATGTTGCAAGAAAGCACGGGCCTGAAAAGCCAGATTATATTCATCCATTACTCGAGAAGGTATTAAAAGAAACATTTGGAGTAATAATCTACCAAGAGCAGGTGATGGAAATAGCGCGTATTCTCTCTGGATATAGCTTAGCTGAAGCAGATCTACTGAGGCGTGCTATGGGTAAGAAAATCAAAGAAGAGATGGATAAACAACGTGAACTTTTCATC
>NZ_WQMP01000149.1:0-2407 GCF_013366855.1 Wolbachia endosymbiont of Madathamugadia hiepei | reverse complement strand
GAAGATTTGCCCATCGGTAATCGAAATTACGTTAGTTGGAACATATGCAGATACATCACCAGCTTGAGTTTCGATAATTGGCAAAGCAGTTAGAGACCCCTGCCCTTTTTCATCAGACATTTTAGCAGCCCTTTCAAGCAAACGGGAATGTACATAGAATATATCTCCAGGGTAAGCTTCACGGCCAGGAGGACGCCTCAACAATAAGGACATCTGCCTATATGCTACAGCGTGCTTAGATAAATCATCATATACCACCAAGCAATGCATTCCATTATCACGGAAAAATTCTCCAATAGTGCAACCAGCATAAGGTGCTAAAAATTGCATAGGTGCGCAATCAGATGCACTAGCCACAACTACAGTTGTATACTCGAGTGCCCCACTTTCTTTTAGCTTATTTACCACTTTTGCTACTGTTGAAATCTTTTGTCCAATAGCAACATAAACACAGTAAACTTTTTGGTTTTCGTCCACTTCATCATTAATTTTCTTCTGATTAATGATTGTATCAAGCGCAATAGTAGTTTTACCGATTTGTCTATCGCCAATAATTAATTCACGCTGTCCTCTGCCTATTGGAATTAGTAAGTCTATAATCTTAATTCCGATCTGCAGAGGTTCATGCACAGATTTACGATCAATAATGCCTGGCGCCTTAGACTCCATGTCCATTTTGTTTTTGGTTCTAATTTCTTCGCCGTTGTCTATAGGGTAGCCTAATGCGTTTACGACTCTTCCCAATAATTCATGCCCTACAGGAACCTGCACAACATCACCACTGCATTTTACAATATCCCCTTCTTTGACATCACGATCATTACCAAGTATCACTATCCCAGCTATATCGTGATCTAAATCAAAAACTATTCCTTCTATACCACTTGCAAAGAATACCTTTTCACCAAATTTTGCTTTTTTGAGTCCGTAAACCAATGCAATACCATCAGTTACTGAAATCACTTCACCTATATTTTCTCGCTTTACAGGATTATCAAACGCCTCAACTTTTTCTTTTATTATGTTTACTACCTCAGAAACATTTATACCATTTTTCATATACAATTCCTTATTTTCAATATTTCCATTTTACTCAAATCAACCAATCTATCTAAGTAACTTTTCAGCGAAGCATCAATCAAATTAAAACCATACTTCACCACAAAACCGCCCAGTATAGAAGGGTCAACCACGTTACTTACCTTTGTTATTTTACCAAGAAAGTTCAGAGATTCAGTAATTATTTTTATATCTGGTGCCTTCAAAGCCTCTGCTGACTTTATAATAATCTCCAATTCGTTTTCATTTTCTCTCACAAGATTTAAGAATTTTTCTAATATCAGGATTAACAAATTAGAGCGCCTGTTGGCAGATACAACCATAATAAATTTTACTAAGCTCTCGCTTAAGTTTTCATTTATAGAGAGTATCACTTCTTTTTTGCGTGCAAGGGAAATCATAGGGTGAGATAGGTATATAAAAATATCACGTTGATTTTTTAAAAAATCCAACAAAAATTCTACTTCTTTTCTTATAGTACCTAGTTTATCTTCTGAGATATAAAACAGCGCTCTAGCATAAGATGAAACTAAATTATTGTATTGGGTCTTTTTCATATTAAATTACTTATATATAGCCGTGGCTTGACTACAAAACCCAGCCTAAAAATTCAGATTCCAGCAGGCTTTGTTGCGTAAAAAAACTACTGACAAATTCATTATAAAATAGCTATCAAGGGAAAAATATTCTAGAAACAATGAAAGTCAGTAATTAAACTGAATATAACAGATTGCTTAGAGAAAGGGAAGTATTTTTTTATTATCAATAAAGCAATTTGGTATTAGAAGTGCAAAGCAGCAACTATCAGCTGCAGAGTGTATAACGAAAGCGATTTATTGGCAAAAAGATTTATTTCTTTTCTTCCGCTCCACACTTGTCCATAATGGAAGTGTTTCCAGTACCACCTACACCACCGATTACTTTTGTCACAATAGCTTTTGCACCAAAAAACACAGCGCAAAATACACCGAGTGCAAAAAGTGCAGGCCAGGGCACTCTACCGAATATTGCAAGCAAAGCTGCACCTATTATTACTATGGTCATAAGAGGTCCACCTATTCCCCAAACGTATTTCATGATATTGCATATTACTTTGGTGGTTGCATCAAGATCACTATCAGCAGCACTGCTCATATGAGAAAAGGAAATAAATAATATTATAAGAAAAACACTAAAAACTTTTCTAATTGTAGGGTTCATCCCTATACCTTAAATTTAGACATTGTAATTATATCTAAAATAGTATAATTTTTGGTAAAGCTAGCATAAAGATTAAGAAGGTTCAAGCATCAGGCATAGCTGTACGAACATTGCAATTAGCAGGTAATTTGTGGGTGTCATGCAAGTA
>NZ_WQMP01000148.1:0-2414 GCF_013366855.1 Wolbachia endosymbiont of Madathamugadia hiepei | reverse complement strand
TATGCAGATCTATCTTCCAATAAAATTGCGTGTAGTAATTAAGCATTAGATTGGTTCTGGCAATTTCTCTTGCAAGCCCCTGTCCAATAAATTTCTCATAATGAGAATATACTAAATTAGAGTCATTTGTCAGAGAATCTATTATTTCTTTCGATGTATGTGAGTTAAAAGCTTCACCACTACCTTGTTTATTATTATCAGATTGTTTTGCAACCTGTTCTGGCTTTGGTATGTAAAATTCGTTATCAAGTATTGAATACCTTGCTGAATACTCATTCACATTTGCAGTTCTATGCCTTATCCATTGTCTTGCAACAAAAATTGGAAGTTTCACGTGAAACTTAATTTCACACATCTCAAACGGAGTTGTATGGTGATGTCTCATTAAATACTTTATAAGCGCTTCATCTTGACTTATATGCTTTGTTCCCTTTCCATAAGAAACACGAGCAGCTTGAACTATAGCGCTGTCAGAGCCCATATAGTCTACTACTCGAATAAATCCATGATTTAATACCTTATGTTCCTCATATAGAATTTCATCTATTTCTTTTACTGTAACTCTCTTGGTTGAATAACGTTCCTCGTTCATAAAATATCCTCAAGATGAAATGGAGATATCAGCTCCACACGAATTTAGTTTCTCGTGCATTGCTTCATACCCTCTCCATAAATGATGTGAGTTATTTATTGTAGTTTCTCCACTAGCTACCAAAGAAGCAAGCACTAAAGCTGCCGTTGATCTTAAATCAGTAGCATATAGATTAGCTCCAGACAAGCTTTTTACTCCATTTATAATAGCTTCGCTTTTCTCGATGCTAATATTAGCACCTAGCTTTCTCAATTCACCTGCGTGCGCAAACCTGCTTTCAAAAATGTTTTCTTCAATTACTGATATCCCATCAGCGACGCACATTGCAGACATCAGTTGTGGCTGCATATCACTAGGAAAGTTAGGGTATGAATCTGTTGCAGCATTAGCAGATTTAATAGAGCCATTTTTTCTGGAAATAACAATACCTTCGCCATGCGGTTCAATCACAGCTCCTATAGACTCCAATTCATTTGCAATACATCTTATATCAGATAGATTTATTCCTTCTAACATCAATTTACCACCAGTTATTATAGCAGCTAGTGCGTATGTACCGGCTTCTATGCGATCTGATATTATTTTGTGGACACATCCGTTTAATGTCTCAACTCCTTTTATTGTTATTAGACCTCTTGCAAAATTCCTTGTCATCCCAGTAGCGTAACACTGGGATTCATCATGGATTCCAGTGTTACGCGCTGGAATGATATCAGAGAGATCTGTTTTATTATCATGAATATTAATATCAGCACCCATTTTCCTCAAGAACTCTATTAAATCAAGAACTTCCGGCTCTGTTGCAGCATTGTTTATTACTGTTACTCCTTCTGCAAGTGTTGCCGCCATTATTATGTTTTCTGTTGCGCCAACGCTTATTTTTTCAAATGTAATTTCTCTTCCTTGTAGCTTTCCTTCCACCGTTGCAATTATATTACAGCCGTCAATTTCAATTTTAGCCCCCATTTTTTCTAACGCTTTGATGTGCATGTCGACAGGGCGTTTTCCAATGTTGCACCCACCAGGAAATGCTGTTCTCGTCTTGCCGAATCTGCTGAGCATTGGACCTAGCATTAAAAAAGATGCTCGCAGTTTATTTGCAGTTTTATGCGGTATCACATGATTGTTAATATTGCTACAATTAATTTCTAAAGTATGATTTGCTTTATAGTCTTTATTGTACATAAAGTTTACTTTTGCCCCAAGACTTTCGAGTAGCTCAGACATCAGATGCACATCAATTAGATCAGGTACATTATGCAAAGTTACTGAAGAACTACTCAATAGGCTTGCTGCTGCTATTGGTAAAATAGCATTCTTTGAACCATTAACCTTGATTTTCCCAACTAAAGGCTTATGGTTACTCCTTACTAATATTTTATGCATTTAATCAAATTAGATCCTACCGAATAAGTATAGTGAATTGGCAGTAAAAGGCAAACATAGCCTCTTGACGAGTACGGTTGTATAGTAAGCCAGCATCACATGCTTCCCAGTTTTAATTAGCTTAAGAAATTTACCAATGGGAAGAAAAGGCAAAAGAAACCCCGCTAGCTAGTTATTTACTATCTATTTTTTAAATTGGCGTTTTTTATTGTCTTAAACGCTTTAACAAGCGCATTTTAGCTTATATTAGGTAAAAACCTTGAAAGTTTATAAAGACATGAGGTGCACACAGTGCAAAAAATTAAACATAAGACGCCAAGTACATTGAGTTTTTTGTCGTTTTATCTGCACAGACTGAAGATAAATAATAGCTTCAGTATCATTATAAGGGGGTTGAAAGAATTTGTCAAGTAGTTTTTTTCGTTTCTGTTGAATC
>NZ_WQMP01000147.1:0-2420 GCF_013366855.1 Wolbachia endosymbiont of Madathamugadia hiepei | reverse complement strand
CAAAAGAATATCCAGATATAAAGACAGAACATTATATAGTTGATATTGGAATGGCACGTGTTGCCACAGAGCCCGAGAATTTCGATGTTATAGTAACTGAGAACTTGTATGGTGATGTATTATCAGATATAGTAGCACAAACCTCAGGTTCTGTAGGGTTAGCTGGAAGTAGTAATATAGGGAGTGAATACGCAATGTTTGAAGCAGTGCACGGTTCTGCTCCTGATATTGCAGGAAAAAACATGGCTAATCCTTCAGGGCTTTTAAATGCTGCAGTGCATATGCTAATTTACACGGATCAGGTGGGTACTGCAAAACTGATTTACGATGCGTGGCTGAGGACTTTGGAGGATGGAATACACACTGCCGATTTATATAAGGAGAAAAGGAGTAAACAGAAAGTCGGTACCAAAGAATTTGCAGAAGCTGTTATAGATAATCTAGGGAAAAAACCCACAACGTTATCTGAGCTTATAATTGGCAGTAGCTTAGGTAGTAGAGTGAATAAAACGCAAGATGACTGTAAGCAGGACTACAAAATTAGAAAGCTGGTTGGTAGCGATATAACAATTGCCTGGAGTAAGTCAGCTGGTTTTGATCAAATAGTGAAGTTATTTGAATCGAGTAATCCGAAAATTATAGCAATGTACTCAAAAGGGCTTGCAATTTGGCCGGGAAGTCCAAAATCTTCAAGTGATCAAATAACCTGCAGGTTTATTGCGAATAATGAAAAGAAAACTATTACAAATAGTGATGTAAATAGCCTACTAGTCAAACTTGAAGAAAATAACTTTGACGTGGTGAGAATGGATAAGTTGTACTTATATGATGGGAAGGAGGGGTTCTTTTCTTAAAAAAGATGCTATAAATGAAATGGACTCAAAAAAAGTAGAATTGATATTTGAAAAGTTCAAGCAGTCGAATTCTATACCGAAAATAGAGCTAAATTATACCAATCATTTTACATTGCTGGTTGCGATAGTTTTGTCAGCGCGGACAACCGATGTAAGCGTTAATAAAATTACAAAAGAGCTATTTAGCATCACCGATACGCCAGAAAAGATGCTAGAATTGGGACAAAACGAGCTGAGAAAACGTATAAGCAGCATCGGTTTGTATAATTCCAAGGCAAGAAACATAATTGAGCTTAGCAGAATATTAGTTGAGCAGTACAATAGCGAAGTTCCTACGAATTTTGACGATTTGGTGTCTTTACCAGGGGTTGGAAGAAAGAGCGCTAATGTGTTCTTAAATTCAGGGCTTGGCATCCCAACATTGGCGGTTGATACTCATGTTTTTAGAGTTAGCAATAGAGTGGGGCTCGTGAAAGAAAAAGAGGTGTTTAAAACGGAGCAATCCCTTTTAAATGTAGTTCCAAAGAAATACTTGCTTTATGCTCATCATTGGCTGGTTTTGCACGGTAGATATGTTTGCAAAGCACAAAAACCATCGTGTGAAACGTGCATAATTCATGATTTATGCGAATTTGAGGACAAGAGGTATAAGGTCTGTTGCCCAAATAACTACCTAAGCCATGGAAACAAAAAAACTACTTGACAAATTTCGTCAACCTTGTTATTGTAGTAGTAAGGTTATTTCTGACTCAAAACTTGTTTTTGATCTACAGGCTCAATGACAAAATTTAGTAAAAAACTCAGGGTATTTTTTGGCGGATTGTATCAAATTATAGCGGCTGCATGTCTTTTTCATTTTTTCTACATCCAGCCAAATCGCGCTTGAACTGAGCGTCAGTAAATTATTATAGCGCCAATTTAAGGTATTATAGAGTCAAAACTCGCTACTCGGGGCTTCTTTTGCCTTTTTTTCTGCTTAGTTTAGTTATGCAAGAAGTACATTTTCAATCCCTTTTTACATAGATACTAAAAATATATCTAAAAATTATAACGAATCCCTACCTCTAAAGTTGCATCTGGTATTTTTATCGGTGGTTTTAAACCACTTAGTTGCCCGCCCATGGTAATACCAACTGCACCAACTATCTGTGGGGTGATTTCATAATCAACGCCAACCTTTAGTTTATAGGAAATAGAACCCCGTATTTTGTCTATTAGAGGTAACATTTTTTTCTCATCTGCTACTGTAGTTGTTATTTCTTTTGTCAATGGGGGTGTTGTTTTTTTTCCATCCGCCACAGTAGTAGTTTCCTTATCTACTTCAGTTATTTTTTCTTTCGCTGTTGGTTGCATTGGCGGTTTTGTTTTGTCCTCTACTGGTGGTTTTGGTTCTTCTTCTACAGGTGGTTTCAGCTCTTCTTCCGCTGTAGGTTTTGGTTTTTCTTTCACCGGTGGTTTTGTTTTGCCTTCAGTTGTAGTCTCTGTGAACAAAATTTTAGAGAAGCCATATGAAAGAACCAACGAAGTTTAAAAAACCCATAAAAACCTCAGCAGTCTTGTCAAATC
>NZ_WQMP01000146.1:0-2439 GCF_013366855.1 Wolbachia endosymbiont of Madathamugadia hiepei | reverse complement strand
GAGATTCAAGGGGTTACCTTGACAAAAGGTAAGGTTGATGACAGAAAACCAGTTCCAGATCTAACCAAAAAGCTAGTAGGTTTATTACTTGATAGAAATTTAAAGCTTGTTACCAAGATAAAAAAAGGTATAAAAAACACATTAATCTCGCTAAATGAGAAGATTGTTCTGAGGAAAAGACCCATCATTGAAACGGTTTTTGGTTACCTGAAAAACAGATTAGAAATTGAACATACTCGCCATAGATCTCCTATTAACTTTTTAGTTCACATCTTTTCTACGCTTATTTCATATTCCATGCAACCCAAAAAGCCCTCTATTTCCAGCTCTTTCTTTATCGGCTAATCCATAGTTAGCGTTATAAGCGCGTTTCAGCTTGTGTAGACAAAAACCTAGAAGTCTGGGTGAAATTAATAAAGACATGAGGTGCACATAGTGCAAAAAATTAAACATAAGACACCAACTGTGATACTTTCGTCGTTTAATCTGCACAGATTGAAGCTAAATGAATAGCTTCAATCTCATTGTAAGGGTAACGGCGAAAGTTGTCAAGTAGTTTTTTCGCACATGCCAAAGCTGGTTTGATGTGCGAGAGATCTATTGTGCAGCCACGTTTTTTTCTTCAACTTGGGGATTCATAACACATACAACGGGCGTATGGTCAGATGGGCTTTCCAGCTTGCGCAGCCTGCTATCTATATAACACGCTTCCAACCTGTCGACAGCTTGGGGTGATAGCAGCATATGATCTATTCGCATTCCTTGATTATTTCTTAGTGAACTGCCTTGATAGTGCCACCAGGTAAACTGTTGCAAATTCGGGTGGGATGTCCTAAATGCGTCTTTAAACCCGAGATTCAGGATTGCCCTTAACTTCTCGCGTTCTTTTATATGAAAACACACTTGACCATTCAGTAAAATTGGGTCAAAAACGTCAATTTCGTCCGGTGCAACATTGTAGTCGCCAGCTATAATAGTTAGCTCCTCATTCTTCAGCAAATAGCTCATTCTTTCGTGTAGGTTATCGAAAAACTTGAGTTTATACGCAAACGCGTGAGAGTCTGGGCTTTGACCATTTGGAACGTATACGCTGCCTACTTTTATCTTCTGATTATTGTACTTTACTTTGCACTCTATATAACGCGCTTCTTGATAGCCTTCTACGATGTCAATTTTAAATTTCTCTAGTATCGGATGTTTAGATAAAACACAAACACCATTTCTTGCAACTTGCCCATAGACGGCGCATTCATACCCGAGCTTCTCTATTCCCGCATAGGGAAATTGCTCTTCCGTGCACTTTGTCTCTTGCAGCAGGATTATATCTATCTGGCTATCAATTACGAAACTACAGAGCTGCTCGACTCTTTTGCGTATAGAGTTGACATTCCAAGTGGCAATTTTTAGCATCAGCAATCCTTATTAATCATATCAATTAAACTCTCTTTAGTAGGTAGCCTCGATGTTATGACTTTTTTCCATTTGATTGACTTCAAACTATCAGCAATATTCTTACTCATAGCGCATGCAACTATATCGCCCATTGCATGAGATAGGCCACTCTTTGAAACTAAAGAACAGAATATTCTTGCTGTCTGTGAAGAAAAAAAAGCAACACTATCGATTTTACTACCTGATAACAAGTTTTTGCACCTGTGAGTTAGGTTCCTTTTAATAATTGTCTTGTAGAGTATAACTTCCCTTACATTAAAACCCTCTTCAAATAACCTTTTTTTCAAATCGCATGATATTTCCTGTCCCCTGATATATAGGAACTTTACTGCTATTGAATAGTGATTTTTTATAAATGATATCAGACCCTCAACATTACTGTCTGCTGATATGATATCAGAGAACCCTAAATCCTTTGCAGTTTGCATCGTTGAGCTACCAACTGTAATGATTGGAAGGTCATCTACCCTGCATATTTGGCTAAATGCTTTCACACTGTTCTTACTTGTGGATATTACCACATCAAATTCATGCGCAGATATATCAGGCTGCAGATGTTTTATTGTGAATACTGGCTCTATATATACTTTATACCCATATTTCCTCAGCGCACTTCTCGTGTCCAGTGAGTCTGATAAAGGCCTAGTCAACAAGATAGACTTCATTCTAATCTACTTTACTACAGGTAAAATAATACCTTTATAAAAAAAATTACTGAATAAAAATTTTTAAGCAGATTATATTAACAATGCTGGACTCCACTGAAGTTTTATAGCTAAGCTTTACAGGATTTGCAAGAAGGCAAATTCTTGTTTACAAAAATTTCGAATAGATTAGCCTTATCCTATCAATTAACGCACTAAATATGCTATTAACGCTAACTATGAATTAGAAAAAGAGTAGAGAGAGAAATAGGGTAAACTCCAGTATTTTAGCAACAATAGGAGGTTACCCAATGCATAAGAATATAACAGAGTTATTCTGTTT
>NZ_WQMP01000145.1:0-2442 GCF_013366855.1 Wolbachia endosymbiont of Madathamugadia hiepei | reverse complement strand
AATCGAAAAGTGAAGAGAGACTACGACAAACATCTTTATAAAGAGCGGCATTTGATTGAATGCTTCTTTGGAAAAATCAAGAACTTTAGACATGTTTTTTCTCGATTTGACAAGACTGCTGAGGTTTTTATGGTTTTTTTAAACTTCGTTGGTTCTCTCATATGGCTTCTCTAAAATTTTGTTCACAGAGACTAGAGAATAATTAACTGCCTTTGATATCACTGAGCAAATTTCCTATTTTTTTTTTACTTTACTAAAGAACCCTTCAGATTGCCGTTGCATGTTTGCCTTTTCTTCTTCTTCAAGTGCTTTCAACAGCTCAATTTGTTTTTCAGTTAAGTTCTTTGGAAAAATCAAGAACTTTAGACGTGTTTTTTCTCGATTTGACAAGACTGCTGAGGTTTTTATGGTTTTTTTAAACTTCGTTGGTTCTCTCATATGGCTTCTCTAAAATTTTGTTCACAGAGACTAGAGAATAATTAACTGCCTTTGATATCACTGAGCAAATTTCCTATTTTTTTTTTACTTTACTAAAGAACCCTTCAGATTGCCGTTGCATGTTTGCCTTTTCTTCTTCTTCAAGCGCTTTCAACAGCTCAATTTGTTTTTCAGTTAAGTTCTGTGGATTTAAAGTTTCAACTATTACCTGCACATACAAATCACCACGTACGTTTGAATTCATACATGGCATACCCTTTTCTCTACAGCGTAGTTTGGTACCAGTTTGAGTGCCTTCAGGAACCTTTACTTTTATTTTAGTCCCATCAATTGACTGGACATCAATTTCACCACCAAGCACTACCAATGTCATTCTTATAGGCACTTTACAATGTAAATCTGCTTTATCTCGAGTAAAGATCTTGTGTGGAGCGATTTTAACATATACATATAAATCTCCGCTTTTCCCACCCCTTACTCCAGCTTCTCCTTTACCACTTACTTTCACCTTAGAGCCTTTCTCTATGCCTTTTGGAATTGAAACTGATATATTTACTTCATCTCTTCTGCGTCCATTTCCACCACACTTTTTGCATTTATTTTGTATTATTTCTCCTTCCCCATAACATGTGGTACATGTTCTCTCGATTGTAAAAAAGCCCTGTTGGGTCCTGATCCTACCGCTTCCTTGACACATGTGACACTGAACTGGTTTGATCGTTCCTTCGCTACCTGTACCTTTACACGTGTCACATTTTACATTTGTAACGTAATGTATAGGTACTTGTATTCCTTTAAATGCGTCTTCTAAGGTAATTTCAAGATCATAGCGCAAGTCCGACCCAGGCACTCTCGTTGTGCTTCTCTTTGCCCTACTTGATCCCCCAAACCCCCCGCCAAAAAAGTCGTTGAATATGTCACTAAAATCTCCCGCAGCCTGGCTAAAATCAAATCCACCAAAACCACCATCCTCATGTCCGTAACGATCATAACCTGCCTTTTTCTCATGGTCAGACAGAACTTCATACGCAGCCGTTATTTCTTTAAATTTTTCCTCTGCTTCTTTATTACCAGGATTTCTATCTGGATGATACTTTAACGCTAATTTTTTATATGCTTTTTTTATCTCATCAATACTAGCATTTCTGCTTACTTCCAACAGTTCATAGTAGTCTTTTGTGCTCATATACAATAGTTCAGTATTTAACCTTTAAAGATAGGTATCTCGTACATCAATTTCAAGTGTGGCCTCTGTTTTCTGTGTAGACTAAAAACATTGTGCACCCTGAGCGACTCGAACGCCCGACCTTTTGATCCGTAGTCAAATGCTCTAATCCAACTGAGCTAAGGGTGCCTTTGATAAAATCAACTTTAACAGATTTTACAGCTTGACTCAATTAGTTTGGCTAAAAATAAAACAGCATCAAAGTTAAATTGATGGTATGACAAATTTACTAATACCCTTAACTTAAATTTAATAAATGTGAGGGAAAATCTGGCATAAAATTATTGGAGACATAATGAAAAAATTTCTTCTATTTATAGCTTTAATCCTATCTTTTGCACTCGATGCAAACGCCGCTAAGCAGAGTAAAACTCAAGGTGATGAAACATCAGAAGTGATATGCAGCATAGTAAAATATACCCAAAGCATAGGTGGGCCGATGATCACAGTAGTAATAATAGGTGCAGCTCTGCTTGCAATATTTGGCAGAATGCCTTGGCCTGCTCTTTTTGCACTTGGTGCATTTACTGCTGTGTTTTTCGGTGCACCAAAGATTGTGACAGCAATAGCACCAGGCACAGTACAGGCATGCACTCCATAGAAAAACGCTGATCTTCTGGCAAAGCTGCGAACTAAAAAGCCTCAAGTTTTAGGCAAGTGATACTTCTAGGCTCTGTGAACAAGAGTTTGTCATGAGAAAATAAGGAAAGATGTAGCAAAAACTGGTAGTTTAACTTAGCTAAAAATAGAGAAACTACCAAATGGCATATTATATAAAA
>NZ_WQMP01000144.1:0-2448 GCF_013366855.1 Wolbachia endosymbiont of Madathamugadia hiepei | reverse complement strand
GTTTTTTGTCATTAACCTGCACAGATTGTGAAGATAAACAAATAGCTTCAGTATCATTATAAGAGTAACGGCGAAGGTTGTCAAGTAGTTTTTTTGTTTCTGTTAGATGACATTATAGCTTTTTTCCACTGTTGTCTACCAGCTTTCTGTGTAGTGGAGTTGGTATCAGTATAAGTTGCTTGCAAATGTAAGTAACTTATACTTCTATGATGAACAATACAATACTACCAAGAAATTTCTACGAGCGGCCGACTTTGGTTGTAGCTGGAGAGTTATTGGGAAAAGTCCTCAAATTTTCCAACTTTAGTGGAATAATAACTGAAGTTGAAGCCTATATAGGAATGGATGATCCAGCCTGTCATGCAGCGCGAGGCTATACTGATCGAACCTCGGTAATGTTTGGTATGCCGGGGTTTTCGTACGTATACTTCATATATGGAATGTATTACTGTTTAAACATCGTAACAGAAACAGAAGGGTTTCCAGCAGCAGTATTGATAAGGGGATTGAAGCTCATTGAACCGCTTGAAGCAAATCTAGGTGGACCAGGAATACTGTGCAAAAGGTTGAATATTACCAAAGAACACAACAAACAAGACCTCACTATAAGCCACGAATTTTGTGTTTACGAATCTCACCTCAAATCAGATTACATTTGCACCCCAAGAATCGGAATTAGTAAAGGTAAAGAGAAATTTTGGCGATTTAAGGTTTTCTAACTTTGATGTTATTCTCGTGCTGCGCACGAGAATAACATAGAAAATACCTTAGTGGAACTCAACAAGTTTATCTATAGTCTTAGTAATGATTCTTGGAGTATCTGGAGAAACTTTTGAATTAAGCCTATTTAGTTGCTCTATAGCAGACTCACTATTCTCGTCTGTTATAAAATCACATAGAATGTTTTCTATACCCTTAGTAATGTTTTCGTACTTTCTCAAAGGATGATTGTGTGGATATCTATTAATAGTTTTGATGCTGGAATACTCAACAAAAGCTTGATCCTTAAAAGCAAGTTGTCTCAATTTCTCTTTGAGTTTTGCTTCTTCGTCTTGTGCTAAAAGGCTAGATTTTATCAGTGATTTTATAACCAAATTTATAGCCTGATGTATCTCAGAATGTACTACAACATTAATAGTATTTTCTCCTACTATGCAATTATAAATACTTTTCTTGCTCTTTAGCAACTCTATGAACATTCTGCTATTTTGAGAACTTAGCTCCAAATCCTTTTCACTCATAGGAGTTATTATGAAGGTGTTCTTATTTACTCTAATATTATACTGTGGAGAGCCCTCAAAAAGGGAAAACGCTATATCCTTAGATTCAAGTGCATTATTATATGCAGAAAAGAGAGTGTGTGCTATGACGTTGCTTGGCACCTTCATTCCATGTTTACTCAAGTGATGTAATACATTTTCAACATCATGATACGTAAAGCCTGAACTTTTCAGTAAATCAACACCCTCCACGTTGTTGTGTTGTTTATACTCTATTCTCACCCCCTCTGTAAAAAGAGTTTTTGCTGCTACGTGCTTATCAAGTACTGTAAAAATTTTGATGAAATTCTCCAAATCTTGTTTGTCGATTAGTTCAATACTAATTAAGTCCTTGCTAACAATTGAAATATTTTGTGTCATTTTCGCTCACTACAAAACTAACTAAATGAATTGTATTTTTAATCCATTAAAATTTGTTTAAAATGAGTATACCAGCCCTTCATTCGTGCATTACATGACAGTAAAAGTAAGGAAAATCAAATAAAATCATCATGTGATGCTACACATTCTTCATACTCATCATTGCTGCTCGGGTAAGTTGTTACATCAGTTTTATCATAATTGCTACTTAACATATCATCTAACTTTCCTTCTCTTTCAAGGTCCATCAATTTGTCACATCCATCAATATGATGTATATAATTGCCATTTTCATCAGTAATAAAAATTTGCGGAACTGTTCTAACGTTATATTTTGACTTTATGTCATTAAACAAATCCGGGTTTTTAAGCACATCAATTTCTTCATATTCCACACCTTTTCCATCCAGCAACTCCTTTGCTCTCTTACAAAAAGGACAGTACTGCTTTACACATATTACAACCTTTCCTTTAATATTTTTCATGATTTATCTCCGTAGTTTATAAAATATAATTATTATATATAGAAACATATATAAGATATCAAATTGTATGAAAATTATTTATAATTGTGAGCAGGAGATAGAAAATAACGTAGCATTAACCTTTGGAAATTTTGATGGTGTTCATTTGGGGCATGAACTTGCAATTTCTATTCTAAAGAAAGTAGCGCAAGAAAGAGGATTACCCTCTGCAGTTTTAACTTTTGAGCCCCACCCATCAACAGTCTTATTTGGCAGAAACAACTTTAGATTGATAAACCAAGAACAAAAAAAAGAACTGATTAGCAGCTATGGTATAGATCACT
>NZ_WQMP01000143.1:0-2590 GCF_013366855.1 Wolbachia endosymbiont of Madathamugadia hiepei | reverse complement strand
TAGGTAAAAACCTTGAAAGTTTATAAAGACATGAGGTGCACATAGTGCAAAAAATTAAACATAAGACGCCAAGTACATTGAGTTTTTTGTCGTTTAATTTGCACAGACTGAAGATAAATAATAGCCTCACTGCTATTATAAGGGTAACGGCGAAGGTTGTCAAGTAGTTTTTTTGTTTCATCAAACGCACTATCAAAAGTTTGTTATGCGAGAAGTTTTATTTTGGCGTGCGTGACCTTGAAAGATCGCAATGCAACACTTAAATTATATAGGTAGTAGGCTAATAATGGAGCTCAAAATGCATAACGTAAAAGGAACCGAAAATTTAAAATTTGATGCTGAAGTAGGGAAAGTGCTGAATATAGTAATTCATTCGCTTTATACCAACAAGGATATTTTTCTGCGTGAGTTAATATCAAATGCATCAGATGCATGCGACAAATTGCGCTACGAATCTCAACTAAACCCTAACTTGCTAGATTCAAGCGATGAGTTAAAAATCACCATTAGCTCCAGTAAAGATAAAAATGAATTATATATCACTGATAATGGTATCGGGATGAACAGGCAGGATTTAATAGATAACCTTGGTACAGTTGCCAGTTCTGGTACACAAAGATTTCTGGAGGCGATTAAAAGTAGCAAGGATTCAAGCCAAACTGTAGAGTTAATCGGAAAATTTGGTGTCGGTTTTTACTCGAGCTTCATGGTTGCTTCAGAAGTTATAGTTGAATCTCAAAAGGCAGGAGAAGAGGAATCTTGGATCTGGAAATCCAAGGGAAATGGAGAATATTCAATTGGCAAATTAGATGATCAAATCCCTCGTGGAACCAAGATTACCCTGGTTATGCGTCCTGAAGAAAATGAGTTTTTAGACAAGTTTCGCATTGAAAATATTGTTACTACTTATTCAGATCACATAAATTTTCCCGTTGAATTTGTAGATGAAGAAGGAAAAAGTGAGAAGTTAAACAGCAAGGCTGCAATTTGGACTAAGCCGAAAAACGACGTTACTCAAGAGGAGCACAACGATTTTTTCCGCGGTGTTGCACATGTTGGCGGGGAACCTTGGATGATATTGCACAACAAAAATGAAGGTGCAATAGAGTATACAAATTTGCTTTATGTACCTTCTATCAAGCCTTTTGACTTATTTCACCCAGATAGACGTTGCTCCGTGAAATTGTATGTAAATAAAGTGTTTGTCACTGAGGATAATGTGCAAATCATACCGCAGTACTTACGTTTCTTGAAAGGCGTGGTTGACTCACCGGATTTGCCTCTTAATATCAGCAGAGAAACACTACAGAACAATCGTGTTGTTGAGCAAATCAGAAAATCCCTCACTAAGCGCGTGATATCAGGGCTTGGTAAAAAGGCAAAAGAGAATTTAGAGGAATACACGAAGTTCTGGACCAATTTTGGTGCAGTATTGAAAGAGGGTCTTTGTGAAGCTATGCCAACTGACGAAAGAGAAGGGCTGCTCTCAATTTGCAGATTCTATAGCACTGGTGATGATAAGTTGGTCAGCATTGATGACTATATAAGCAGAATGAAGCCTGAGCAGGAGCATATCTATTACCTCACAGGAAATAGCTTAGATTCGGTGAAAAACAGTCCACAACTTGAGGGGTTTATCAGCAAAGGACTGGAAGTTCTTCTGTTTGTTGATCCAGTGGATGATTTCTGGACTAGCGTAATTCATGAATATAAAGACCAGAAGATTAAGTCCGTAACTCGTGCTGATGTTGATTTGGAAAAATTCTCTTCGGAGAAGAAGGACAAAGAAAATAAATCAAATGAAGAAAAGAGCGAAGAAAATACGGATTCTATATTAGAGTATTTCACTAAGGTTCTTGGCAGTTTAGTGAAAAGCGTAAAAATTTCCAAAAAATTGACTGATAGTCCTGTATGTTTGGCGGTTGATGAGGGTGCGATGGATCTTAGAATGGAACGTTTTTTACGTGAGCAAAAACAGCTAAATTACCGCACACCAAAGGTGCTCGAAATCAACACTAAACATCCTGTAATAAAAAGCATAATGAAATCTCACGTTGAAGATGGTGGAAACTCAACATTGGAGGATATGATCCACTTATTGTTCTATCAAGCTTGTATCGTAGAGGGCGAGGAGATGGATGACGCGAGCCTGTTTGCTAAGAGGGTGAATAACTTGCTTGGTAAGGTTGTGATTTAGCGCTATACTAGATTAAGCTAATTTATAGTGAGTGATAAATATGACTTTGAAGGATAAAACTATTGGGAGTGGAGATCAATAGATTGGTATTAATGCCCTTATATACTGTGAAGAATTAAAAGGTTCTCTTTCCGAGGAAGTAGAACAAGGAAGGAAATTGAAATTTGATGGAAAAGTTCAAGATATTCCACTTATAGGAAAAAGGGGACAGACAAAACTTTTTAAAGCTAGGGATAAGAAACGACATAACATACACGCAGGAGCAAACACAAATGCCAAAATAGAGTTAATGTTCAACATGATCTAGTCTCTGTGAACAAAATTTTAGAGAAGCCATATGAGAGAACCAACGAAGTTTAAAAAACCCATAAAAACCTCAGCAGTCTTGTCAAA
>NZ_WQMP01000142.1:0-2592 GCF_013366855.1 Wolbachia endosymbiont of Madathamugadia hiepei | reverse complement strand
TATGCATTGGGTAACCTCTTATTGTTGCTAAAATACTGGAGTTTACCCTATTTCTCTCTCTACTCTCTTTCTAATCCATAGTTAGCGTTAGAAAGATCGGCATACCAAAAACAACTCTCTACGAGAAAATCGACAAACTGGGTGAAAAAAAGTTTTTCCATCTAAAAACATATCTCACACAAGACTTTTAGAGATTACCAGGAGAAAAACATGAAAATAATGAACAGCGAAGAAGGGCCAAGATGGTCACAAGTGTGAAGATAGTAATCTTTGGACCTTATGGAATCGGCAAGACCAGTCTGCTAAAAACTCTTGAGGAGTCAAAAACACTTTGTCTTGATTTTGAAGCAGAACTTCTTGCCGTACAAGGTTGGAAAGGAGATTCAATCAAGATGCGCACTTGGAATGAGGCAAGAGATATCGCTTGTCTTATTGGTAGGCCAAATCCTGCATTGAAGTCTGATCAAGCATATAGTCAAAGGCACTATGAGCATGTATCTGGCAAGCACAAAGATCTTCTTTCAGAGGTCTCTAAATACCGTTACATCTTTATCGACAGTATAACTGTTGCATCACGTCTATGTCTTTCCTGGGCGAGAATGCAACCTGAAGCTTTTTCTGATAGATCAGGGAGAGAAGATAAGAGAGCTGCTTACGGTACACTTGCTCAAGAGATGATGGCTTGGCTCAATCAGTTTCAACATATTCCGAATAAAGACATCATCATAGTTGGCACACTGGGTCAGCGTCTTGATGATCTTAATCGTTCAACATGGCTACTTCAATGCGAAGGGGCTAAAACTGCCAGTGAAATACCAGGAATTGTTGATGAAGTAATCAGCATGGTTGGAATCAAGCAAAAAGATGGTACAGAAGTAAGTTCTTTTGTCTGCCAGACCATTAATTCTTGGGGATACCCTGCAAAAGATCGAAGTGGATGCCTTGAGATGGTTGAAGAACCGCGTCTGGGGAAATTGCTTACAAAAATTAAAGCCAAAGTTTTGGCTACTGCTGCCTAATTCAAAATTGGAGGACAATATGGAACAAAGCTTTTTTGCTATTAGTCGAAAAATTCCTTTTTTCAGCATGAAGGAGTACTTGAATGATCAAACGCCAATACCGGAGGACATAATCTCACCGAGAATTTTGACGAAAAGAGGTCTATTGGTATTTGGTGGCCCACCTAAAATCGGCAAGAGTGATTTTTTAATCTCATGGCTCGTTCATATGGCTGCCAGTGTTCCATTTCTTGGTATGGCTCCAAGTAAGCCTATGAAAATTTTCTACCTGCAAACCGAAATCGAGTATGACTACATGAAAGAACGTTTGCAACAGCTTCAACTTGATCAAGAACTTTTGGATTTAGCTGCCAATAACTTAATCATTACTCCAAGAGTGCAATTATCTTTCAGTGGTGAAGAAATAGATGAAATCAAAAACACCGTTAAAGAGAGTTTTAAACCTGACATTATTGCGATTGATCCTCTGCGTAACATTTTTAACTCAAGTGAATATGGCAATGAAAACGACAACAGTGCTATGCTATTTTTCTTACAAAGGACGCTTGAAAGACTGAGAAATATTATCAATCCAGATGCTGGGATAATCCTCACCCATCATACAAAAAAACTATCCAAAAAGATGCTAGAAGAGGATCCATTTCAAGGTTTAAGCGGTGCTGGGTCTTTAAGGGGATTTTACAGTACTGGTATGGTGATGTTTGGTCAGAGCGAAGAAAATACTGCCCGTCAAATAGTCTTTGAGTTACGTAATGTTGAACGTGTGCCAAACAAGCTTGTCGATAAGACAGATGGCTATTGGCAGTTTGTGGATCAATGGAATAACTAATTTCTTTTTTACTTTAAAACTTACGAGATACTTATGCTACAAGATCATTTAACTGATTTTAATACTGCAAAATCACAAAGTAATTTAATACCAAAAGGCACGATAGTAAAGGTCAAAATGGCCATCAAACCTGGTGGTTACGAAAATTGGTTCACTAAAAGCTATGCTACTGGCAGCATCTATTGAAACGCGGAATTTACGGTCACTGAAGGGCCATATGCAAAGCAAAAGATTTATCAAGCAATTGGGATAAAAAGCGGCAAAGCAGAGGGCACAGAGGATGTCTGGGGAGAAATGGGTCGTTCTATGATTCGAAGTATTTTGGAGTCAGCACGCGATATTCATCCACATGACAATTCAGAAAAAGCAATGCTTGCCAGAAAGCTCAACTCCATTGCCGATTTAAACGGTTTAGAATTTAGGGCAAAGGTAAGTATTGAGCCCGATAATTATGGAGAAAAAAACAAGATTGTCATGGTTATCACTCCAGAACAACCTGAAGTTGATTATATACCGTTTTGAAGTACGACGAGGAAAAGCTCTGGCTTGTGTTATTGAAAGGGCTATCAAAGATGCAGCAGGAAAAAATGCAGAGCTAAAACAAAGAGGCAATTAAATGGTTTTATTCAGATGATTTTGAAACTGTTTGTGAGCTAGTCTCTGTGAAAAAAGTTTATCATGAGAAAATAAGGAAAGATGTAGCAAAAACTGGTAGTTTAACTTAGCCACAAATAGAGAAACTAC
>NZ_WQMP01000141.1:0-2617 GCF_013366855.1 Wolbachia endosymbiont of Madathamugadia hiepei | reverse complement strand
TCTTTTATATAATATGCCATTTGGTAATTTCTCTATTTGTAGCTAAGTTAAACTACCAGTTTTTGCTACATCTTTCCTTATTTTCTCATGACAGACTTTTTTCACAGAGCCTAGTTAACTTTAGATTAACCACACTAAACAGTCATCAACGCTTTTACTTTTGCATTTAAGCGACTTATTTTACGTGCAGCAGTGTTTTTATGAATAACACCTTTATTCACACACTTGTGCAAATTAGATTCAGCGTTTCGAAATGCTATAATGACATTTTCTTTATCGCCAGACTTAATTATATCAACCAATTTCCTAATAGCAGTGCGGGTTTTACTTTTGCGCATTTTATTTATCAAAGTGCGCTTCGCTATTACCTTTATCATTTTTTTAGCACTCTTATGATTCACCATATATTAATACCTAAAACACTGTACTCTTTCCTTATTATAGAATTTTTTCACTAATTTGCAATACTAGTTTTTTCTGCAGCCAATTCGCTACTTTTCTCTTCAATAGCTTTTTCTAAATTTCTCAAGAATTCATCTCTACTTAACCCAGGGCATATCGGAGGTAATATCTCTATTATTGCCTTCCCGGGATTTTTTCTTATAGAAAGTATACTCTTTGGCCAAAATAAACCGGTATTTAAAGCAACTGGTAATACAGAAACAGATAATACGCTATATAAAGCTGCGACACCTGGTCGATATTTTGCTTTTTGTTTTGCAGCTGTTCTGGTGCCTTCAGGAAATATTATTATGCTTCTATTTTCTTTTATGCGCATCTTAGCTAACTTAACGATATAGCGTATAGAGCTGATACCATCCAAGCGGTTAATAAAAATCATCCTAAGTGCCATGAGGTGCAAACCAATAAATGGAATCCACTTCAGTTCACGTTTTAAAATAAAAACTGCGTTTCTAAATAAAAGTATAAAAATAAATGTTTCAAGCGGAGATTGGTGCTTAGAAGCAATTATAAATGGCTGCTTTGGGATATTTTCTATCCCCTTAATTGCATATTCAACTCCACATAATAAACGAAGCATAAACAATACAACCTTTACTGAGCAAGCAAGGAAAATAGTTATTATGCGTGCAGGAAAGAAGAGTATAGGAAGAGCAATTGAAGTATAGAGCGCCTCCCATAATATAAGAAAAAAATTAAACAATAAGCCTGAAATCATAAACCCAGATAAACTTACTTGAGTTTAGCTCTACTGCAAATTAAAAACAATAAGTTTAACTACTGATTGTCTGAGTGATAGGATGTGAGTCAGCTAATTTGTCCTTCAATTTTTTGTTAGCAACATGAGTATATATTTGTGTTGTAGAAAGGTTAGTATGACCAAGAACTTTTTGTATCAGCACAATGCTTGCTCCACTATCCAGCAGATGGGTAGCAAAAGAATGTCTAATCACATGTGGAGAGATTTTATTTTCATCAATATTACATTTTCTTGCTAATTCCTTAATTAATTGACCGATTCTCTGCCTAGTAATCGGCTTATTAGGTCTATTACCTGGAAACAGCCAATCAGACTCAGGTCCGTCAGTAATCAAATTGTTACGAACTGATAAATAATTTCTAAGGCTTCGCAGCGCTTGTTCATTAAAAAGAATTTGCCTCTCTTTACCACTTTTTCCTTTTATTATTATATAACTTTCTTTGTCATTACTGTTTGCTAAATGTAACACCTCACATAACTTCATATTAATCAGTTCAGAAATACGCATGCCGGAAGAGTAAAGTATGTCTAAAATAGCGCATAACCTTCTACCGTTTATTTCTTTATTCGATTCGCTCGCTGGTTTTCTGACTGCATCCATTAACAAGAGCATTTCTTTGACGCTCAAATATTTTGGCAAAGGACGAGAAACTTTTGGATTTTTCAATTCATCATCATTAGCTGGAGCTAGATTGAAATCTATTATTCCATCATTAAATAGGCACTTATAAAAATTTTTCACAGCAGATATCTTTCTTGATACAGAACTACTTTTATATTTCTTTTGTACGTATAGAGATTTCACATAATCTTTGATATTAGTTTTGCTTGCGCTGACTAAAGTAGTGCCACTTTCCAACAAAAAATCTTCAAGTTGACGTAAATCTGAACGATAACTTTCTAAAGTATTTTGTGTAGCAGACTTTTCTGACACCAAAGTATCTATGTAATACGTTATGTAAAGATTCTCTTTTTTATTCTGTAACTGCTCTCTTTTCATTATCAGCTCCTATATTTATTTCTTTGACTATAGTTTGATTAGAAATGTTACTCGTATTTCTTAATAGAAAATATGAGATAAATAAAACATTTACCAATAGAATAAGTATAATAAACCTTTGTCTTAATTTTTTTTTCAGATTTGATCTTATTCTTACCATAGTTAAATTATAACATCAAATCTGTAGAAAGCATCCTGTAAAGTGAGTTTTGCTATAATATACCACTTCTTGGTCGTATCTACTTATATCCATTATAATATAATGTTTTTATAGTGCTAGCACAACTAAATGGTGACTCTTATATTAGTCTCTGTGAAAAAAGTTTATCATGAGAAAATAAGGAAAGATGTAGCAAAAACTGGTAGTTTAACTTAGCTACAAATAGAGAAACTAC
>NZ_WQMP01000140.1:0-2619 GCF_013366855.1 Wolbachia endosymbiont of Madathamugadia hiepei | reverse complement strand
TATGCATTGGGTAACCTCCTATTGTTGCTAAAATACTGGAGTTTACCCTATTTCTCTCTCTACTCTCTTTCTAATCCATAGTTAGCGTTTTATAGCACGTGAAGCAGTCCTTTCAAGTAGAATCGAGGGGACTGAAGCAACTCTTGGTGAAGTTTTGGCTCAAGAAGCAGGTGCTAATGTAGATCGCAACCCCGATGATTTACAAGAAGTACGCAATTATATAGCAGCACTCGAGTATGGACTCAAACGTTTACAGTCCCTTCCACTGTCGCTTCGGTTGATTAAAGGAATTCACGGGATGCTAATGCAAGGTGTAAGAGGTTCTCACGCAACTCCAGGGGAGTTTCGCCGGGTGCAGAACTGGATTGGAATTCCAGGGTGTACAATAAACTCAGCAAAATATGTGCCACCAACACCAGGTGAGTTGATGGATTGCCTGTACTCTTTTGAAAGGTTTCTACATGACAGGACACTACTCCCACTCATACACATAGCTTTATGCCATTATCAATTTGAGGCAATTCACCCATTCTTGGACGGCAATGGGCGTATTGGACGTTTACTCATAACATTACTCTTTATCGAAAAAAAGCTATTATCATCGCCTTTGTTATATCTAAGCGCATTTTTCGAAGCTATGCAAGATGAGTACTATACACAACTTTACAACATAAGCAGCAAAGGTACGTGGCATGACTGGTTCTCTTATTTTTTAAATGGTGTAGCGTTGCAATCGTTGGACGTATTATCGAGGGCAGAACAAATTAACAATTTAATTACAAGTTGGCAAAGTTCTAAAACCGAAGGAGTTGCAAGTGATATTATAAGATATTTGGCTGTAAACCCTTACTTTACTATAAAGAGAATAGTTGAAAACTTAGGTGTTGCATTTACAACAGCCCAAAGAGCAGTCATGAAACTTGAAGATTTAGGCGTTGTTTCACAAATTTCTGAGGGAAAGAGAGATCGGGTTTACTGTGCAACTGATATTTTGAAGATTTTAGAAGAGCCACTACCTACACCTAACACGTGTCTCAGTGATTGTGATATCTAATTTTTGGTCGTGTTCTTCTATTGGCAGATCTTTGCAATATTGTTTTTCATAAGCTACACCTATAAATATTTTGCCAAGCGGCCGCAGTTCTTTTATTACTGCATCATACCAACCACTACCAAAACCTAATCTATTGAGATGATTATCAAAAGCAACAATAGGGGTAATGATCGTATCGGGAATTATATCTTCACCTGTTTTGTTCCATTCCTTAAACCTCAGTGGCTTGTTTTCATCAGGAATTGCCACTTTATAGCCTAAATTGAGCAAATTATGTATCAAAGGTAAAATATTTATTTCTCCATCAATTGGAATATAAGCTGCAATTGTTTTGCCTTTAATGTAACTTAAGTTCTGATTGAAGAGATTAACAAGAGAATTTGCTGCACAATTGGAATAACTCTCATCAATATTTTTTCTTATAGCCCTATATTGCTCTCTTATTTTCTTTTTTTGTTGTTTAATATCTTTGAACATGGCCTATCCATTTTGCAGTGAGTTTTTCTTGTAAACTATTTTGTTTCAAGCGCTCACTCAAAAAATCAAAGTCAACAAGCTCCATATCCTGGTCTTGATTGCTGCAACTATATACATAATTCTCTTCTCCTGTTTTCGTATTTATATGCCGCTGCACACACTGAGCGCAGATTTCTTTCATCATACACTGCATGGGAGAGTTGACCGATGATATTGCCATGTGGCCTGATTTCAAATATGGCCTTAAGATCGTTTTTCTTGCTTCATTTACGGCCTTCATCATTTTATCAGAACCGATAGTAATAATTTTGTCTATAGCATCTAAATTAATCGTGGTATCGCCTAATATTCCCCTTTGATAAGAGATTATTGCATCAACTGTATTCCCATGAAAAGATTTGTCTTGATCCCTGTTTGTTTTTATTAATCCTTCCTCGCATGCCCAAACTACCGCACTTGATGCACGTTCTATCAATGCTTGTTTAAATACATCATTTAATTTCCTATAGCCAGCAAAGTATAAAACTCTATTATTATTTTCAAGACAGGCTTTTCCTATTGAAAACAATACTGCATTTCCAACTCCACCACCAATTAGCATTATGTTTTTCATGTTTTTGTTCTCGCATGCATACGACACGGAAAAGGGGGGATTCGAACCCCCGACATATTTTCATATGTGCACGCTTTCCAAGCGTGTGCTTTAGACCACTCAGCCACCTTTCCATACTACTTATAATATTGAAAATTGTGCTGCTGAGCAAGTTCAAAACCAGGTACATAGGGTTCACCACCGAAATTACAGTATTGTGGAATTTGTTTTTACAAGTTGAAAACGTTTTATCGCAACCTGCGAGTATCGAATATTTATCCCCAACAGAAATTTGATATGGAGGCGAAGTAAACAATGTGACTACTTTATTTCTGTGTTCCTTCACTATACCTTCAAATGCTGCGTGTGTTGGTGAATCAAAGAACTTTACTACCCCGTGCTTATAACGCTAACTATGGATTAGAAAGAGAGTAGAGAGAGAAATAGGGTAAACTCCAGTATCTTAGCAACAATAGGAGGTTACCCAATGCATAAG
>NZ_WQMP01000139.1:0-2630 GCF_013366855.1 Wolbachia endosymbiont of Madathamugadia hiepei | reverse complement strand
AACCAAAATCCTCCAGGTCATGTTCGAAGGTTTTCTGATCAAGAGTAACGTGATCAGATTTGTACTCTGGTTTATTAGGAAATAGAACAAAATCAGTGATGGCAATAAAGATAACTCCTTTAAGGTCTTGATATCGGGCACCTACGTCAGCTTGACTTAAATAGGCTTTAGCAGCATAGTATTGGGCGCGTTTTTCAAAGCCACTGGTCCTAGCGACCTGCATCTCAACAATTGTTTGAACACCTGTAGAGTCTCTACATAATACGTCGACAATACTTTCCTTTTTGGCAACAATATCAGGGTTTTGAATGGGACTAAGAAAGGTTGCATCCTTTATTTCAGCTTCACCAATGCGACCTAAAATATCATTTAGAAAATGAATGAGAATATCTTTATTTTTCTCAGTACCAAAGATACGCCTAAAGGCATAGTTGTTTTTTGGATCTAGAAACTTTGACAAAACCATAAGAGATTTACTTAAAAACCATTAATAATTATACGCTATTTTTTCAGATATTCAACTTCTGATTACTCCTTATTCTTCGCCCTTCCTGCGCGTTTACGCTCATTTGGATCAAGAAATTTCTTGCGTAAACGTATAGACTTTGGAGTTACTTCCACTAATTCATCATCATCTATATATGCTATCATCTCCTCCAAAGTCATTATTTTTGGCGGAGTAAGTTTTATAGCTTCATCACTACCTGCAGCTCTTACATTTGTTAACTGCTTACCTTTGAGTACATTTATCTCCAAATCATTGTTGCGGTTGTGCTGACCAACAATCATACCGCAATATGCTTTGTCTTGTGGCTTGATAAACATAATTCCCCTATCTTGCAAATTAAAAATTGCATACGCCACAGCTTCACCTTTATCAGTGGAAATTAACACTCCATTGCGTCTTCCAGAAATTGGACCCTTATGAGGAGCATAACTGTGAAATAAACGGTTGATTATACCAGTACCGCGAGAATCAGTTAAAAACTCCCCTTGGTAACCGATTAACCCTCTTGATGGCACTAAAAATGTTAACCTTGTTCTTCCATTGCCAGAAGGCCTCATATCGGTCACTTCACCGTTTCGGAAGCTGAGTTTCTCCATGATGATTCCACTGTATTCGTCATCTACATCGATTACCACCTCTTCTATAGGTTCAAGTTTTTTACCGTTTTCTTCTTTAAATAATACACGAGGACGCGAAACAGAAAGCTCAAAACCTTCTCTTCTCATATTTTCAATTAAAACTCCAAGCTGTAGCTCACCACGTCCACCCACTTCAAATGCCTCGCCACTGGGTGTCGGAGTCACAGTAATCGCAACGTTCGTTTCTGCTTCTGCATATAAACGGTCCTTTATAACAGTGGAAGTAAGCTTTGTTCCCTCTTGCCCAGTGAAAGGTGAATCATTAACACTTATAGTAATTGCCATTGTTGGCGGATCGACCGGAGTCGAGCTTACTGCAGTCATAACCTCTGGCGTCGCTATAGTGTCAGAAACTGAAGCTTTTTCGAGTCCTGCAATTGCTATTATGTCTCCCGCCACAGCTTGCTCTACTGGAATGCGTTTTAAGCCAGAAAATGAGAGCAACTTAGTCAGTCTTCCACGCTCAACCACTTTACCATCAAGATCAAGTACCTTGAGGTCTGAATTGACTTTTGCGATTCCTTGGTAAACTTTCCCTGTCAATATCCTGCCAAGAAACTTATCAGACTCAAGTAAAGTAACCAGCATAGCAAAAGGTGCACTTTGGTCGTAAATAGATGGTTTTATATAATCTATAACCATTGAAAATAATGGGCTTAAATCTTTTCTTTCGTCAGAGAGTCCTTTAACACACCAGCCATTTCTACCAGAAGCGTACAATACTGGAAAATCAAGCTGCTCGTTAGCCGCATCAAGGTTAAAAAACAATTCATATATTTCGTTCAACACTTCATCAATTCTGCTGTCTGGCCGATCAACCTTATTGATTATCACAATTGGCTTCAAATCTGCTTTTAATGCTTTCGATAACACAAACTTAGTCTGTGGCATGGGACCTTCTGCAGCGTCAACCAGCAACAACACACCATCTGCCATACACAGTACCCTTTCTACTTCTCCACCAAAGTCCGCATGCCCCGGTGTATCAATAATGTTGATTTTTTCATCGCCCCACATTATTGACGTACATTTTGCAAGTATTGTAATTCCACGTTCACGCTCTTGATCACCACTATCCATCACTCGTTCTTGAACTTCTTGATTCTCACGAAACGTACCACTTTGTTTTAACATGTTATCAAGTAAAGTAGTTTTTCCGTGGTCAACGTGCGCAATTATCGCAATATTACGGATCGATTTAAATTCATTCATTTCTTATCATTTCAAATTTAATTTAGTAATAAGTATACATGTAATATACTTAGAGTAAATAGACCTTTTGCATAACCATATAACAAACTTTTAGCAGCGTATGTCATCCAATGGAAACAAAAAAAACTACTTGACAAATTCTTTTGGCCCCCTTATAATGAGACTGGAGCTATTTATCTTCGCAATCTGTGCAGGTTAATGACAAAAAACTTAGGGTATTTGGCGTCTCATATTTAAATTTTCGCACTATGTGCACCTCACGTCTTTTTAAA
>NZ_WQMP01000138.1:0-2674 GCF_013366855.1 Wolbachia endosymbiont of Madathamugadia hiepei | reverse complement strand
GTGCTCTTGATTTGCGTGGTGTACAAAATCGAAAGAAAGCTCGTTCAAAATATGGTGTAAAGAGATCTGGTTGAAGTTTATGGCTCGTCGTAATAAAGCAAGAAAGAGAGATATAGTTCCTGATTCGCGTTACAGTAGTGTTTTGTTGATGCGTTTCATTAATGTAATTATGAAATGTGGTAAAAAATCCATTGCAGAAAAAATTGTCTATGGTGCTTTATCTTCAGCTGAAAAGAAAATAAATGAAAGCGGGATATTAATTTTTGAAACAGCGGTAAAAAATGTTACACCTTCTGTAGAAGTACGTTCTCGTCGTATTGGCGGCGCAACTTACCAAGTACCTTATGAAGTTAGGAAAGATAGAGCAATTTCTTTAGCATTGAGGTGGATTGCTAAAGCTGCTTCCGTTACTAGAAAGAAGAGTGGCAAAACTTCTGCTGATTGTCTGCAATCTGAAATAATAGATGCTTATAATAAGCGTGGTGGTGCGTTTAAGATGTATGAGGAAAAATATAAAATGGCTGAAGCTAATAAGGCCTTTTCTCATCTTCGTTTTTGATGTTGGCTAATTAATGGTAATATGGAAATTAATATATCTAAATACAGGAATATAGGTATAATGGCTCATATAGATGCTGGTAAGACTACCACAACGGAGCGTATTTTATTTTATACTGGCAAACAAAATAGAATTGGTGAAGTGCATGATGGTGCAGCTTCTATGGATTGGATGGAGCAGGAGAAAGAGCGTGGTATTACAATCACATCTGCTGCAACAACTTGTTTTTGGAATAATCATAGAATCAATATAATAGATACTCCTGGACACGTTGACTTTACTATTGAGGTTGAAAGATCTTTGAGAGTTTTAGATGGTGCAGTTGCTGTATTTGATGGAGTTGCAGGAGTTGAGCCTCAATCTGAGACTGTTTGGCGTCAAGCTGATAAGTATAATGTTCCTCGTATCTGTTTTGTCAACAAAATGGATAGAATAGGAGCCAATTTTTATCGATGTGTTGATATGATTAAGAGTAAACTTGGAGCAGTGCCTCTAGTCATTCAGCTACCGATAGGGAGTGAGAAGGATTTTAAGGGCATAGTAGATCTTATCTCTATGAAGGCTATTATATGGGAAGAAGAGACATTAGGTGCTAAATTTTCCTATGAAGATATTCCTTCTGATTTGCTTGATAAAGCTCAAGAGTACCGAAATCTTTTATTAGATACTGCAGCCGGGATAGATGATGAAGCAATGAACACTTATTTTGAATCTAATGACCTGCCAGCAGATTTGCTGAAGAAATGTGTGAGGAGCGGAGCTATTAAAGGGGTGTTTGTTCCTATATTATGTGGATCAGCTTTTAAAAATAAAGGAGTACAGCCGCTTTTAGACGGTATAGTTGATTTTCTACCTTCCCCTATTGATGTTGATGAAATTGTTGGAACTAATCCTAAGGATTCAGAAAAGAAAATTGCGATTAAACCTTCAGAGCAAGAAAAAATTGTCGCTCTTGCATTTAAAGTGATGACAGATAAATTTGTGGGTAGCCTAACGTTTATTCGTATTTATTCCGGTAAGTTGAAGTCTAAATCTACTGTGTTGAATGCGGTAAAAAATGAGACTGAAGGAATTGGTAGAATGCTGCTTATGCATGCGAACAACAGGGAAGATATAAACGAAGCTAAAGTTGGGGATATAATTGCTTTAGTTGGATTGAAAAAAACAATTACTGGTGATACTTTATGTTCGCATGACTTTCCTATATTATTAGAGCGTATGGAATTTCCTGAACCTGTTATTGAAATTGCTGTGGAGCCTAAGACTACTTCAGATCAGGAAAAGTTAGGTGTTGCTTTAAATAGATTGGTTGCAGAGGATCCTTCTTTAAGAATGTCGGTAAATGCGGAAAGTGGTCAGACTATATTAAAAGGTATGGGTGAATTGCATCTTGAAATTATTACAGATAGAGTAAAGCGTGAGTTTAACGTTGATGTTAATATTGGTGCGCCTCAGGTTGCATATCGTGAAACTATTACTAAATCTGTTGAGATTGATTATACTCACAAAAAACAATCAGGTGGTGCTGGCCAATTTGCTAGAGTGAAGATCTTATTTGAACCCCTTGAACCTGGTTCTGGGTTTCAATTTGAAAGTAAAATCGTGGGTGGTGCAATTCCAAAAGAATACATTCCTGGTGTGCAAAATGGTTTGGAGTTGATAAAAGAGGGAGGAATGATCTCTGGCTTCCCAGTTGTTGATTTTAAGGCTACTCTTATTGATGGTGCCTTTCATGAAGTTGATTCAAGTCCTTTAGCTTTTGAGCTAGCTGCCAAAGGTGCCTTTAAGGAAATGGCAAATAAAGCTGGTCCAAAGATGTTAGAACCTATAATGAAGGTTGAAATTATTACACCTGAAGAGTATATGGGTGATATTATGGGTGATGTAAATAGTAGAAGAGGACAAGTTTCAAGTATGGAAATGCATAATAATAGCGCTATAATTCTTGCTTTAGTGCCTCTTGCAAGTATGTTTGGTTATATAAATGTTTTGCGTTCTATATCTCAAGGAAGAGCTCAATATAGTATGCATTTTTCTTGTTATGAACAAGTGCCACAGTATGTGGTTGATGAGTTAAGGTATAATTAAGGGTAACGATTATGACACAAGTAGTAG
>NZ_WQMP01000137.1:0-2702 GCF_013366855.1 Wolbachia endosymbiont of Madathamugadia hiepei | reverse complement strand
ATGCATTGGGTAACCTCCTATTGTTGCTAAAATAGTGGAGTTTACCCTATTTCTCTCTCTACTCTCTTTCTAATCCATAGTTAGCGTTTTAAGTGTCACCATGATCTACAAAGCGAAATATGGGAAATAAGCAGCGGTAAGGAATTTGCAGACTGGTTGAATAAGCAATACCACTCTACAGATAGTATGATACTGTAAAGCGCTATTTCTAAAAGACCAACAACAGAAACAAAAAAACTACTCGACAACCTTCGCCGTTACCCTTATTATATTATTGGAGCTATTCATTTAGCTTCAATCTGTGCAGATTAAACGACAAAAGTATCACGGTTAGCGTCTTATGTTTAATTTTTTGCACTATGTGCACCTTATGTCTTTATTAATTTTACCTAGACTTCTAGGTTTTTCCCTATACAAGCTGAAACGCGCTTATAAGTCGTTCAAGACAGTATAGTACGCCAATTTGCAGGATTAGAGAGTGAGCAACTTCTACCACGGGATTTCTTTTGTCTTTTTTTCTGCTTAGTAAATTTCTTAAGCATTAAGCTAAGGTTAGTTGCGGTTTAAAAGCAGCTAAATTGCAGCGTTTAAGACTAAAAAGATGCCAATATTTTTGAACAGATATTGACCAGGGCTTTTTTTCTGCTTAGCTTAGGTTATGCAAGAAATCTGATGCTCGTACAGTCACAATAGGTCTGGAAGTTTTTATAGAACTAAAACTAAAGAAAACTTGCATGTAAACTTATCAAAGTGTAAAATTAAAATTGTTTTAAAATGAATAGGTAAATTATGAATCTTATTACAAAATCCGCTATTGATTTTACTGCTCCGGCTGTTCTCTCTGACGGAAAAATAGTTGACAGTTTCTGTCTAATCAAACATGTAAAAGATAAGTATGCGGTCCTTTTTTTCTATCCACTTGACTTTACCTTTGTATGCCCAACTGAGCTGATATCATTTAGTAACAAAATAGAGGATTTTTCGAGACGTGGTGTTGAAGTTATAGGAGTAAGCGTAGATTCAAAGTTCTCACACCATAGGTGGCGAGAGACCCCAGTTAATGATGGTGGTATTGGAGAGATTAGCTACACTTTAGTGTCTGATATCAAAAAGTCTATATCAAGAGACTATGGAGTATTGTATGACGACTCAATTGCACTAAGAGCAACTTTCATTATTGATGATCAGTTTGTTGTACGTCATCAATCAATAAATGATTTACCTTTAGGACGTAATATTGATGAATTCATTAGAATCGTTGATGCAATTAAACATAATAAAGAGCATGGTGAAGTATGTCCAGCAGGATGGAAGAAAGGCAAACCAGCAATGCAAGCAAGTGATGAAGGAGTAGCTGACTACCTAAACTCATACAGTGAACAATTATAGATGGGGCAACTGAGTACAAAAGTTCTTATTATTGGGTCTGGAGCAGCGGGTTATGCTGCTGCTATATATGCAGCACGTGCAAACTTAGAGCCAGTTGTAGTAACCGGAATGCAACCTGGTGGTCAGCTTATGATTACTACGGATGTTGAAAATTATCCCGGGTTTATTTCAATACAAGGTCCGGAATTGATGGAGCAAAAGAGGTTGCATGCAGGAAAGGTTGGAGCAAGGATAATAGATGATGAAATAAAGAGCGTTGAACAACTTGAGGATTCTAGTGAACATAGGTTTAGGTCTTTTGGTGATATTAATGACTACTACTCAAATGCAATGATCATTGCATCTGGTGCGCAGGCAAAATGGCTTGGCTTGGAGAGTGAAAAAAAATTTCAAGGTTACGGGGTCTCAGCGTGTGCAACTTGCGATGGTGCATTTTTTAGAAATAAAGTTGTAGCTCTTGTTGGTGGCGGAAATACCGCCGTTGAAGAAGCAATATTTTTAACCCGCTTTGCCAAAGAAGTTATACTAATACACAGGCGCAATAAATTGAGAGCAGAGAAGGTAATGCAAGATAGGCTCTTTAAAAATGATAAGATAAAAGTAATGTGGAACCATACTGTGGAGCAAATTCTTGGAGAAGAAAATCCAAAGAAAGTTACTGGCATTGCAATTAAATCAACGGAAACTAAAAAAGTTCAAAAATTGGAAGTGGATGGAGTATTTATTGCGATTGGACATGCACCAAATACAGGTACTTTTAAGGGCTTTGTTGAAATGGATGAGCAGGGTTATATAATTACAAAACCTGGAACAACTTTAACTAGTAGGACAGGAGTGTTTGCTGCAGGTGATGTTCAGGATAAAATATATCGCCAGGCAGTAGTTGCCGCAGGGACTGGATGCATGGCTGCGCTTGATGCAGAGAAGTTTTTAGAGTGTACAAATGAGATAAAGAGTTAAAAAATAGGGAATGTACAAAATGGCCCTTTTTGAGAGGAAAGAGAGGTTCATTGTTATTTTCTTTTTTTCTTATATAATAGCTGATAAGTTATTAAAGGATTCAGTATGCCTCGTATAGGAAATATTTTTCTTAGTCAAGGAGTTCCAGGGTCATATGGAAGAAATAGGACAAATATTGCTGATAACAACATGTTTGGTCGTACAACTCCAGAACCACTTAATCAACCAACAAAAAAGTTATTTCAAGCTATTGACGATGAAAATCTAGTCTCTGTGAAAAAAGTTTATCATGAGAAAATAAGGAAAGATGTAGCAAAAACTGGTAGTTTAACTTAGCTACAAATAGAGAAACT
>NZ_WQMP01000136.1:0-2708 GCF_013366855.1 Wolbachia endosymbiont of Madathamugadia hiepei | reverse complement strand
TTTTCTCAAGGCTGAAGAGAATATTTGGATTTAGCTTGAGGAATAAATCTGAGATAAATCGTGAAAAAGAACTGCTAATCAAGTGCTATTTACTCAATAAATTTACTGACATTGGCATGGCTAAGTTTGAAATGGTTACATGAATTTATCATAAATCACCACAGCATAAGTTGCCATGCAACAAAGCCCGATGGAATCCAGAAAAGTCTGCTTGTAAGCAAGCAAACTAATTTTGTGAACATAGAAAGTAGCTAATCTTAATTTAAAACACAACATTAATTATTATGGAAAAACTGGATTCCAGTGTCTGAGCACTGGGATGACAAAAAAAGGGGCTACTCGGATGACAAGAAAAGGAGTGCTGGGATGACAAGAAGATGGCACTGGTATGATAAGAAATGTGCTACTTTCATGACACCCTTCCAGTGAGGGTTGCTCTCAAACTACAATGTTAGTATAGTTGTGGGCTAAAAAACCATTCAAACAATAATTTAGAGAGTTACTCAAACCTAGAAACAGATCTTAGCCAACCAGCTCAGAGAATTACTCCTTGTCATTTGTAGTGTACTGCATTAATATTTACGTGTTAATCCAGAAGATATTGATGAATAATATTATAATTGTTGGTCTACAGTGGGGCGATGAAGGAAAGGGTAAAATAGTAGATTATCTTTCTGAGAACGCAGACGTAGTCGTGAGATTTCAGGGGGGAAATAATGCAGGGCATACTATAGTAATAGATGATGAGGTTTATAAATTAAATTTGCTGCCTTCCGCTGTTTTAAGGACGGGCAAAATATCTGTTATAGGAAACGGTGTTGCTCTTGATTCACATGCTCTAATCTCAGAAATAGAGTCATTAAAAACTAGGGGAATAGATATCAACCCGAGCAATTTGATTGTTTCTGAAAGCTGCCCATTGGTACTTAGTGTACATAAGGACAAGGAAAAGTTATTTGAAGATTTAAACGGGAATCACAAGATTGGCACAACAAACAAAGGAATAGGGCCGTGTTATGAAGATAAAGTTGGAAGAAGAGCTATACGCCTTTGTGACTTAGAAAACGCAGATGAGCTCAATAATAGAGTGGATACTCTTCTGAATTATCACAATGCTATCGGGAAAGGCCTAAACTTTCAGGTAGTAAAAAAAGAAGAAATGTTAAAGGAAATTGAAGAGATCGCAAAAAAAATTCTTCCATACAAAAAGCCAGTGTGGAAAATATTGAACGATCTTACAAGAGAAGGTAAGAAAATAATATTTGAAGGTGCCCAAGGCACATTTTTAGATATCGACCATGGGACATACCCTTTCGTTACTTCAAGCAATACCGTAGCATCACAAGCAATAACAGGCTCAGGATTGTTTTCTAACGCTTATGTTATCGGTGTAGCAAAAGCTTATACAACAAGAGTAGGCAACGGTCCATTTCCTACTGAGCAGAAAAATGAAGTGGGGGATAGCTTATTTGCTATAGGCAAGGAGCTTGGAACAGTAAGTAATAGGAGAAGACGCTGCGGTTGGTTTGATGCAGTTTTAGTGCGCCAGGCAGTGCAACTCTCTGGAGCTTCAAGTATTGTATTAACTAAACTAGATATTCTTGATTCTTTTGACATAGTTAAAATATGTACTGGTTATAAGTGCAGTAGAAGAATATACGATTATTTGCCTGCATCACATTCAATGCAAAGAGAATTGGAGCCGATATATGAAGAATTTCCTGGTTGGAAAGAAAACACTCAAGGCAAAAGGTCGGTTGAGGAATTGCCTACAAATTTGATGAAATATGTGAGAAAAATAGAAGAATTAATAGGTGTACCAATTTATCTAATTTCAACCAGTCCAAAGAGGGAGGATGTTATAGAACTTAAAGATTTTAAGTTTTCTGAGAGTATTTTTGCATCCTATTAGCTGTTATCCAATAAAAAACGCTTATTTAGCGAAAAAAACACTTGCATGACTTCAAACATTAACCTATTATGCAAAACAGCTTTGCATAATGATATATGTTGAAGGTAAATTCAGTGTATGACGAAAGCGAAAAAGTTGAGCTCAAGTCTAACGTTTATAGTTATTTTCAACATTTCATTGTCAGGGTTTGTGTAGAGGGAGCTGTTGGCTTTAAAAATATTATTGTTTTTTTTGAAGGAGGTACGTTATGCCCGGTGAGATAAATGGAGACAATGCAGTGAAAGTGCGAAAAACAAATAATCAGTTGAAGGGTTCTGGTATTGGATTAATTGCATCGTGTGCCTGGTATGTAATGTATCGCGTGCTGATGTCGCGTAAAAATAAATCATATTCACCAGGATTTAAACGGACTTTGGCATCTCTTAAGGAGCATATCAGTAAAATGAAAGAGAGAAGTTCTTCAACTAAGAACCCTGCTATAATGGGGTCTTGCTACTGCCTAATTACAGAAAGTGGTGAATTATATGAAAAATTAGACAGTCTAGAAAGTGTTAGTATGGAAGAGTTTCATTCTCAATTAGGAAAGATAATAGCAGAATTTAAGCTACAAAATCTACAAGATAAGATAGGCTTCCTAGGACTTTTACAAGAAGGGGAAGATTTTGCTGCTATACAGAAGGCTTAAAACGCTAACTATGGATTAGTCGATAAAGAAAGAGCTGGAAATAGAGGGCTTTTTGGGTTGCATGGAATATGAAATAAGCGTAGAAAAGATGTGAACTAAAAAGTTAATAGG
>NZ_WQMP01000135.1:0-2720 GCF_013366855.1 Wolbachia endosymbiont of Madathamugadia hiepei | reverse complement strand
TTTGACAAGACTGCTGAGGTTTTTATGGGTTTTTTAAACTTCGTTGGTTCTCTCATATGGCTTCTCTAAAATTTTGTTCACAGAGACTAAGCGAAGTCACTTAATTTTTACATATCTATTGTAAAGTAAGGAAGCTAGAACGGGAACGAAAATGTTAGCTGAAGCGTGGACTTTACTGATACTTACACTACTTGAAACTATACTTAACGTAGATAATTTAATCTTTATTTCTCTAGCGATAGATAAAGTACCAACCACGCTGAAAGAAAGGGTACGCCTTATAGGTCTTGGACTAGCGCTACTGATGCGTTTTGTGACACTGTTTTTTACATCGCATATATTGTCAATGCAAAAACCTATATTTCACGCTATATCGCTTGACATCTCAGTAAAAGATCTACTTATGATAGCAGGAGGATTATTTCTCGTTGTTAAAAGCTCTATGGAGCTATGGAATAACATTTTTTTATACAAGCAAACCGAAAAAAAAATAGATATCAAATCGCAATTGTTTTCAGTTGTACTGCAAATCATATTAATAGACTTAATTTTTTCGGTCGATTCTTTATTAACCGCTATAGCATTAGCTCACAACATGATAATAATTGCTATGGCATATACGTTTTCCATACTAGCGATGATATTTTTATCAAGCCATACCGCTCAGTTAATTAAATCTAGCCCTAGCTTAAAAACAATCGCCATTCTATTTATTTTATTTGTTGGTGCATACCTAATACTTGAAGGACTTCACATAGAACTACCGAAAGAATACTTATATTCTTCATTGATATTTGCATTGCTTGTAGAAGCTATAAGCAAAATAAAGAAAACGTAGCAGTTGTACAGTCCCAGAATGTGATGGTCTCATACTTTATCATACCTGGAACTGTACAAGAGAAGGAAAGTATAGGAAATTTTTGCGTTTTATATCCCTTCTTAACATCTAGTAAATAAAATGCTTGTGCTTTGCCTATGCTAAAGTAGAATTAAACTTTACTAAATAGTTTTTATGCTTGATGGAATGTACGAAGAGTGCGGAGTATTTGGTATAAGCTACAATAAAGACGCTTCTTTTGACTCCATATTAGGTCTTCATGCTTTGCAACATAGAGGTCAGGAGTCTTTTGGTGTAGTGACAAGTTATAACGGTAAGTTGCACTCTTATCATTTTCAAGGTCAAGTGAGCAGTGTGTTTGATGACGTAGACGCAATAAAGAAATCCTTGCCTGGAGATTATGCAATAGGCCACGTTCGATACTCAACAAGTGGCAGTAAGGTCGGAGCACAACCCATGCTTGGCAAAAGCAGTAAGTTTGGAGATTTTGCTATAGCACATAATGGTAATTTAATTAATATTTTTCCAATACGCGAGCGGTTAATTAAACAGGGGTGCATTTTTCAATCGGATATCGATACAGAAGTGGTAGTACGTTTGGTAGAAACCAATACAAAAGATAGCTTTCTAGAGAGTTTTATATGCTCATTAAAGCAGATACAAGGCGCTTATTCCTTTGTTGCAATCAACCAAGAGAGGGTTATTGGAGTGCGCGATCCAGCAGGAATCAGACCCCTTGCTTTAGGAAAGTTAAACGGTTCTTACATGCTTGCATCTGAGACTTGTGCTTTTGATATAGTAAATGCAGAGTTTATTAGAGAAATAGAGCCAGGTGAATTAGTCACTATTGATCGTAATGGTCACCTAACTTCAGCATTTCCTTTTGCGCAGCAAAAATCAAGCTTTTGTATTTTTGAATACGTTTATTTCTCAAGGCCAGATAGCATAATGGAAGGTAGGTCCATATACGATATGAGAAAAGAAATAGGGAAAACGCTTGCAGAGGAGAGTCCACCAAAAAACAATGTGGATATGATTGTACCAATACCTGATTCTGGAATACCTGCAGCCATTGGATATGCAAAGCGTTCAGGGTCACCTATGGAGCTGGGAATAATTCGTAATCATTATATAGGAAGAACTTTTATACAACCAACCGCTGAAGTGCGTAAAGTCAGAATAAAGTTAAAATTCAACGCTAATAAGCACATTTTGAAAGGTAAAAACATAGTTTTAATAGATGACAGTATAGTGCGTGGCAGTACACTCAGAAGCATAATAGTTATGCTAAAAGATGCAGGAGTAAGAGAAATTCACTTAAAAATTTCAAGTCCACCAATTAAATACTCTTGCTTTTATGGAATCGACACACCAGAGCGCAAGGATTTAATTGCTGCAAATCAATCCATAGAGGAAATAAAGGCAAGTATAGGAGTGGATAGTTTGACCTTTCTAAGTATTGATGGGCTATATCAGGCTATTAAGGAAGAGAAGCGCAATAACATAGCACCGCAATACTGCGATGCTTGTTTCACTGGTGATTATCCAATTGATAAATGTTAACACCAACTACTTGGATGACATCCTCCTGTCAGGCTTAAATCACAATGTTCGTATAGCTGCGACCCGAGAGGTACTGTCTCTCATCCATTGCAGATATTGCACGGTGCTGTCAACTTGGTCATTGTGATGTGTTTCTGGGAACATTAAAATTTCATACTCAAAATCATTTAGTCATATCGCTTGGTGCGGCAGAAAAACTTTTCCAGACTCTATAAACGCTAACTATGAATTAGCCGATAAAGAAAGAGCTGGAAATAGAGGGCTTTTTGGGTTGCATGGAATATGAAATAAGCGTAGAAAAGATGTGAACTAAAAAGTT
>NZ_WQMP01000134.1:0-2809 GCF_013366855.1 Wolbachia endosymbiont of Madathamugadia hiepei | reverse complement strand
TTTTCTTTAAGCTCCTTTTTAAACCCCTCAGCAGTTATATCAGGGTTGTTAGCTACAATTTCCTTTATCTTATCATATGACATAGCAAATTTAGTATCTCCGGAGTTACTAGAATCTACTGAGCTGGTTTCTGTTTTATTTTCTGAAATATCAGGTACCTTTTGCTCCTCTTCCTCGTTTGTCACTGCGACTACCTGCTCTTGTTAAGGGAGAGTGAATCCGTTTTTCAGGAAAAGATCCTTAACACGTGAGTTATCATTTTCAGTTGCGTATTTTACGAGCAAGTTTCCTAATGAATTGCCTCCTTCACATTCATCTTGGAAATTAACTTCTTTAAATTTAGCTTTTCTTCTTAACCTATTTTGCAAATTTTCAAGACTGGCAACTTTATCACCACCTATAATCCTATCTATATCTAGATATAACTCCCTAACATCATCATCACTATATGCCATAACTAAACTTACTAATATATGTTAGTTTATTATACCAACTTCCCCGCAATCAGTCAAGATGTATTGCAGTTTTAAGTGGCATAATGTATATTGAATGCTTTATCTCGAGCAAATGATAGAAGATTTAGCTTACAAATTAGTCAAAGTGACCGAAGCTGGAGCGCTTGCTGCACATAAGTTGGTAGGCTTTGGTGATGAAAAAAGGGCTGATCAGGTTGCAGTTGATGCGACGCGGACGATGCTAAACTCCATGAAAATGAATGGTACGATTGTGATCGGCGAAGGGGAGAGGGACGAAGCACCGATGCTATATATCGGGGAAAAAGTTGGCACAGGAAGTGGCCCTGAGATTGACATTGCTGTTGATCCACTTGAAGGCACTACAATTTGCGCTCATTATAAACAAGGAGCAATGTCCGTTCTTGCTGCAACAAAAAAAGGTGATTTTTTACACGCACCTGACGTTTATATGGAAAAAATAGCAGTAGGAAAGAATCTTCCAGAGGGTGTAGTTTCATTAAAAAATAGCATTGAAAAAAATTTAGACAATCTAGCAAAGGCAAAAGGATGTAAGGTAAGTGATCTGACAGTAACTATACTTAAACGTAAAAGGCACAATGAATTAATAGCAAAAATCAGGAGATTAGGCGCAAAAATTAAACTAATAGATGATGGTGATATTGCTGCTGTAGTTTCGCTAGTGAATGGCAATCATGATACGTGTATTGGCATCGGGGGAGCGCCAGAAGGAGTGCTTGCGGCTGCAGCGTTGAGCTCAATCGGTGGACAGATGGAGGGAAGATTAATATTTGACACGGATCAGTTAAAAGAAAGAGCAAAAAGTTTGAATATTGATGACCCAGAAAAAATCTACACTATAAAAGATATGGCAAGAGGCGAATCAGTGTTCATTGCAACTGGAGTAACGAGTGGAGAACTTGTAGATGGAGTTAAATTTAGTCATAACATCTGTTCAACTAATTCTTTAATAATACTGCCTAACAAATTGATAAAGCTGCAAACAACACAGAATTTATGCTATTAGTGTTGACATAACTAAATTTTAGCTTTACAGAATACAACATTAAATATATTACTTTTGTATTTGGAAATGTAAGAGGGTATAATGTTAAATTCATCAGATTCTCAAGAAAAGGTAATTGTACAGGGAGTTTTTCAGGGCGAGCATAAATTTGATGACGATCCTGAAGTACAAAACGTACTGACAGACTTTGATAGTTTGGATTTCTCAGGTGGACCATTTAATCACCATTTATATGACATGAATTACAATGAAGGTAAAGAGGCAAATCCATTTGATGAAATAGCAAAATATTATGGAAGAAAGAAGAATGTTTTCCTCTTTGTCGATGTGGTATTTCGCAAGGAAAAAGAGATAATGGATATAATAAGTAAGAAGTGTGATGCCCAGGCCAGAAAGAAGTTTGGGGAGAGGATGAAGATATATTCGGATAGAATTCGGCAAGGAATAAATGATGCAAAAGAGTTTTTAAATAGTGACCTGACAGCTTTTTTTAATGGATATCATGTAGCGTGTCCAGGGCACGATCGCAATATTCATGAGAACCTTAATATTAACATTACTAAACCTGGACAGACTTTAGAAACCAGCAGCTTTTTTAGCAAAAAGATTAAAAGAATTGAAGAAGAAAAAAGTGAAGTAAAAAGAGTAAAAATATACAGCAATGGCAAAAGAGTAGTAACAATCAAGAAGAATGAGAAACAACAGAGGAACTACTCCTTTACAGAATTTGCAATATGCGACATTGAAATTAGTTGGAATGCAAAAGATACCTCAGAGAAAGATCTTAGTTGCGTTATTGTTCTAAGTATAAATTCTGGTCAAATTAGTATTAAAAAATCAACTATTGACGGTAGCGGTGTTGAACCGAAGGACATTTTAGAACTAGCTAAGCAAAATGAGATTGCGCTTATAGGGGGTAAAGCTTTACATGAAGTTTTAGAAAAATGTCTAATCCAGCAAACACCATGTGAGGAGAAGGAAAATACACAGCCACGCGAGAATATCGTTGTTGATGCACCTAGTTCAGCCTTTGATGAGCAAGTAACTGTAGAGAAAAAAGTTCCTATTCCTGAGAAAGCACCTGCTGTTTAGGTAGGTCTACTACACATTAAACCTAAAGTGCATTATATCGCCATCTTGCACGATATAATCTCTGCCTTCGAAGCGAATTTTTCCTGCGTCTTTGCAGGCTGATTCGCTTCCATATTTTACATAGTCTGCAAATCTTATCGTTTCTGCTTTTATAAAGCCTTTTTCGAAATCAGTATGAATCACACCCGCTGCTTTATCAGCTGTTGATCCTATCTTT
>NZ_WQMP01000133.1:0-2840 GCF_013366855.1 Wolbachia endosymbiont of Madathamugadia hiepei | reverse complement strand
GACAGCGATGCTTTTGTAGCCAGCCTTGAGAACAGAAAGTGCAAAGCTGTGATTCCGCCAAAGAGGAATTGAAAAGTGAAGAGAGACTACGACAAACATCTTTATAAAGAGCGGCATTTGATTGAATGCTTCTTTGGAAAAATCAAGAACTTTAGACATGTTTTTTCTCGATTTGACAAGACTGCTGAGGTTTTTATGGGTTTTTTAAACCTCGTTGGTTCTCTCATATGGCTTCTCTAAAATTTTGTTCACAGAGACTAAAATAGTTAAAAAAAGAGTATAAACTTGACATCAGGGACGTTGAGCTAAAAAAAACACCTGCGCCGATATTACCGAGCATTATACCCACCATGCCTATTTGTTGACTTGTGATATAGATCAACCTAACAGTCATCAACATACCTGTGTTGATAGCAGAAAATATCGTTATCAAAGGATTTAACAAAGTAATTGGAGCTCTTTTGTTCCTTTTTGTAATACCTTTCGTATTGTTTTTCACCTAAACGTTGAAATTAGCTATATACTAAAAATTGTAAAGAAATATAGTTAAAAATTTATTCATATTATAGTGATTATTTACTTTTAGCGTTCCTTCCAACTTCAACAAAAAATAAATTTTCAGGATCTAATAAAGAACTTGCCAATTTGTTTACTTCCTCTAATTTAACGTCATTAATAATGTTTGTATAATTATTTATACGATTAACATCACGATCATTTATCTGTATATTATCCAGCAGTATTGCTGTATTTGTATTATTGGATAGAAAAAAGGCAAGGTTATTTACTGCACTGGTTTTTGTATCCTTAAACAATTGTTCGTCAATTCCCTCTTTTTTTACCTTACTTAATACATCCTTTACCGCTGATATAGCTTTGCTAGCAGTAGAACTATCAGTACTCATAAATCCAAATATAGCACTTCCATGTTTTTTGGGAATAATGCTTGCACTAATACCATAAGTAATGCCCAGATTTTGTCTCAATTCTTTCATTAGTATAGAATTTAGCCCCATGCCACCAAGCGCATCAATTAAGACACTAGCGTTATAATAATTGGGGTCTTCATATGCCATACCTTTCTGAGCAAAAATTATGACACTCTGTGGTATATCCATAAAAATGTTCTTACTTTCTGCGGGACCAAAATCATTTTTTACAGGTATTTTTTTAACTTTCGATCTTTTTGATGGTAATTTAGATAAATATTTATCCAGTAGCTTACTAATTTCTTCCTTTGTTGCGCAACCAACAACACTGATAACCATGTTGTCTTCAGCAAAATTGCGCTTTATGTATGTCAAAACATCATCTCTAGTAATGCTCATTACAGTATCAAGAGTTCCATATCCACTTTTTGAGTAGGGATGCTTTTTAAACAACAACGTCTCTAGTTCTTTTCCAGCAACAAAATAAGGATTTTTTTCGAGATTATTAAAAGTAACTTTTGCTTTTTCGAAAACTCTATTCAACCCTTCAGGGTCAACTTTAGGACGCATTATAGCGTCACTTAGTAACGAAACTGCGTCCTCTAAATTCTCAGACAGAGTATTTAATGAAACCCTAAATGCTTCTAAATCGGCAATAAAACCTAAACTAATCCCTTTATCTTCAAGCTTTTTCGCAAAATCTTTGGCATCATTTTTTCCTGCTCCCTCTTGAATTACAAAAGAAGTAAACCAAGTAAGCCCCTGTTTTTCCCCGTTCTCGTATGCGTAGCCCGCATCTTTGAACGATATATTCAGTGAAACTTTTGGTAAATCGCAATTTTCAACAAATAAAAACTTAAATCCTTTATGGGTAATAACCTCCTCTATATTTAGGTTACCACTTGCTTGTAAGTTAAAGCCTAGACAGAAAAAAAGTATAAATACAAGTTTACTTACCTTCATTATTACCTCCTTTTGGTAGCAAACGACCAACTAATTTGTTAGTAGAAAAGATAGTGCGAATTTTGTTATTTACATTCTCTAAATTAACATCATTGATTTTACTATATGAAATATCTATCTCATCAAGTGAAATATCAAGTGCTAGATGTGGTATGTAAAACATTGCTATACTAGTTAAGTCAGATAGCTTACCAAACTGTGCTGCTTTGTATTTAGACTTTGCACTTTGCAACTCCTCATTCGTTATTCCTTCAAAGATAAAGTTATCAATAGCATTATCTAGCTCTCTTTCAATGATGTTCAACTTCATTCCGCTTTTCGGAGTTACCTCAATATCAATGTAGCTATCGCTAAAGGCTAAACTGCTATAATAAGTAGATACTGATACTGCCACACTTTTATCCAGAACCAAATCTTTATATAGTTTACTAGATTTGCCATCCCCTAACACTTTAACTGCCAAGTTAACAGCGGAGGTTTCATCCATGTTCTTGAATAAAGGAACACGATAACGAAAATATAAAACTGGTTCTTTTACTTCAGTGCTTTCTAAAGTTACCGATAGATCTGCATTATGTGCTGGATCCTGATTTGGGTAATGCCTAATTGTAGGCTTAGCTTTAATTTCCCCATATTTTTCTCCTGCTAGTTCCACTACTTCATCGAATTCCACATCACCAACAATCAGCAGGATTGCGTTGTTTGGATGGTAATAGTTGTCATGAAACCTTATTATATCATCTTGATTATAAGTTCTAATATCGCTTTCCCAGCCGATAACAGATCTGCCGTAGCCAGTACGGTAAAATGCACTATTCATTTCTTCCCATAGCAAATTGTTAGGATTATTATCAAACCTCATCTTCCTTTCTTCTAATACAATATTTTTTTCCCTATCTATTTTGTCTTGAGTAACATTAAAATTGCCCATTCTATCTGCTTCAACTT
>NZ_WQMP01000132.1:0-2854 GCF_013366855.1 Wolbachia endosymbiont of Madathamugadia hiepei | reverse complement strand
AGTTTCTCTATTTGTAGCTAAGTTAAACTACCAGTTTTTGCTACATCTTTCCTTATTTTCTCATGATAAACTTTTTTCACAGAGACTAGTAACGTTCTTCACTAGCCCCACAACACTATTGATATGATCAACAGACTTATAGAAACAGTTTTGCGAAACTACACTTAAATCTTTTTGTGTTTCAACCGGAACACTTCCATCCTCAGCATATTGCTTGAAATTCTTATATGAACTCTTGAAGTTCTCAGATAGATTTGACATATTAGCCTCCTAAAAAAACTATAATAAAAAAATGTAATACATTACTATACTATTATAACTTATTTTAGAATAATTGCAATAGTCATATTAATATTTTAACTAAATTATATATTGCACAAAAGCACTTATTACTCTAGTATCGCAGTAGGTTAGAAATGAAGAGGTTTTTATGAGTTTTACTTTACCTGAATTACCATATGACAAAACAGCTTTAGAGCCTTATATATCTGCAAGGACTTTGGATTTTCACTATGATAAGCATCATAGGGGGTATTTAAATAAACTCGATGAGCTAGTTGAAAATACCGATTATCAACAAGCAAAAATTGAGGAATTAATAACGAAGGTTCATGGTAATAGCGACAAAGTCCCTATATTTAACAACGCAGCGCAAGTTTGGAACCACACTTTTTATTGGAGTTCAATGAAAAAAAATGGTGGTGGTAAGCCTCAGAATGACAGTCTTCTAGCAAAAAAAATTCAAGACGATATCGGTGGCTTTGATAAATTCTATGAAGAGTTTTCAAGTCATGGAGTGAGCCAATTTGGCAGTGGATGGGTATGGTTAGTGTTCGAGAAAGGAAAACTCAAAATCACCAAAACTCCCAATGCGGATTTACCATTAACTTATGGTCAAGTGCCGCTGCTCACTATGGATGTTTGGGAGCATGCGTATTATTTAGATTGTCAAAACCGTAGAATTGACTATATAAAAGTTTTCCTTGATCATTTGATTAATTGGGATTTTGCAGAAGAGAATTTGAGAAAGAACACATAAGATGAATGTACCGAAGGTAACAAAATTAGATAATGGCCTGCGCATAATAACCGAGCAGGTGCGTGGTGTTAACTCTGTAGCTTTAAGTATACGAGTTGGTGTTGGCAATAGAGCCGAAAGTGCAAGTCAAAATGGAATATCCCATTTTCTAGAGCACATGGCTTTCAAAGGAACAAAAACGAGAACTGCATTTGAAATTGCAAAAGCTTTCGACGATATAGGTGGAGTATTCAATGCTAGCACCGGTAGAGAAAGCACAAGTTACTACGCAAAGGTCCTCAAAAAAGACATAAAAACTGGCATTGATATATTAATAGATATATTGATGAATTCAACGTTTCCAGAAGATGAATTGGAGCGCGAAAAAGGTGTTGTAACACAAGAGATTTTTCAAACTAACGATTCGCCGAGCGACATCATTTTTGATAAATATTTTGAAGCAGCTTATAAAGATCAACCGTTTGGTAGGTCGATTTTAGGCAGACAGGATACTGTGAAATCATTTACTCGAGAAGATCTAAATAGCTATATAAATGAGCATTACTTTGGCGAGAATACGATATTTTCTGTTGCAGGGAGCGTTGAGCATGAAGAAGTTGTTCAGTTAACCAAAGATTTTCTCTCAAAGATTCATGCAAAAGAGCTGAAGAAAAGGCAGAATGCGAATTACACTGGTGGTGAGTATTTGGAACATCGTAAACTGGACCAGGTACATTTGCTAATTGGTTTACCTAGTGTTTCTCGCCATGACGATAAATATCACACATTTCAGGTGCTTGATTCTATACTGGGGAGCGGGATGTCATCACGCTTATTCCAGGAAGTAAGAGAAAAGCAGGGACTGGTTTACTCTGTCTATTCATTTAATTCTAGCTACACCGATACAGGAATGCTCTCCATTTTCGCTGGCACAGATAGTAGCAACTTAGATAAGCTTTTAAAATCCATAACGACGGAGTTGAAGAAGTTGTCTACGGGTGATCTGAAGGAAGAAGAGGTAAATAGGGTGAAAGAGCGAATAAAATCCCAAATTTTAATGTCACGTGAAAGCGTCAGTTCCCGTGCTGAAGCATTGGGGCACTACCATGGCAACTATGATAGGTATATCAGTAAAAATGAATTGATAGAAAAAACTAGCGCAGTTACCACTGCTGACGTGAAAGAAGCAGCAGAGGAGCTGTTATCTCAGCATGAAAAAACTACTTTAGCTGCAATTGGAGAAATAAAATCGTTGCCAAGCTACGATAAAGTAGTTTCTATGCTTAGAGCTTAAAGCAATGGGCTTCTCACATAACAAACCAGTTTTTGGTATGTCGTGAAACGAAAAAAACTACTTAACAATTCCTCTCCAGCACCCTTTTCATAGCAATAAGGGTATTTCTGACTCAAAACTTGTCTTTGATCTGTAGGTTCAATGACAAAATTCAGTAAAAAACTCAGGGTGTTTTTTGGCGGATTGTATCAAATTATAGCGGCTGCATGTCTTTTTCATTTTTTCTACATTCAGCCAAATCGCGCTTGAACTAAGCGTCAGCAAATTATTATAGCGCCAATTTAAAGAGTCAAAACTTGCCACTCGGGGTTTCTTTGCTTTTTTTTCTCACTCGCTAAATTTCTTAAATATTTATTGCTAAAATAGTATCCTAGATCCCAGTGCCAGCTACTGCTTATGAATTTCTCTATCAAACAAAAAGATGCATGGTCATTATTTAAATAATGACCATGCGCTTATAACGCTAACTATGGATTAGCCGATAAAGAAAGAGCTGGAAATAGAGGGCTTTTTGGGTTGCATGGAATATGAAATAAGCGTAG
>NZ_WQMP01000131.1:0-2872 GCF_013366855.1 Wolbachia endosymbiont of Madathamugadia hiepei | reverse complement strand
ACCAACTTAATAAAATTCCTGGATGCCAGTGTCAAGCACTGGCGTGACACCCTAGTGGTAGGCTCAAATCACAATGTTCGTACAGTTGTGCACTTAGGTAGCTAATGTTAACTACCAATATCGTATCTGAAGAAACCCCCTGACCATTCAAAAAAGTTCAGTGCCGAGTACACTTTACTTTTAGCTTCTTCTATACTACTTCCTTCCCCTACTATATTGAGCACTCTCCCGTCATCGGAAACTAAGTTACCGCTTTCATCCAACTGAGTACCAGCATGAAACACCAGTATACCGGGAATGCTCTCAATTTTATCCAATCCCCTAATTATTTCTCCCGTTTTATAATCACCTGGATAACCCTTACTTGCAATGACTACACAAACTGTAGATTTGTTAGTAAGCTCCACCGTTTTGGCACTCAACTTTCCTTCTGCAACTGATAACATTAATTTTAATAAGTCACAATTTTCATCAAATCTAGGCAAAATAGATTGTATCTCCGGGTCACCGAATCTAACATTATACTCAAGAAGTTTAGGGCTATCCTTGCAAATCATCAAACCAGCAAAGAGGACCCCTTTATAGGGTGTTCCCATATTAGTCAGTGCTTGAATTGTCGGATATATTATTCTTTGGATAATTTTTTGCTCCATATCCTTACTTATAATTGAAGGCGATGAGTATGCCCCCATACCTCCGGTATTTTGACCTTCATTGTTTTCATTAGCTCTTTTATAATCCTTTGCACATCCAAGGGTTGCCACTTTCAGCCCGTCAACAAGAGCAAAAAAGCTTACTTCCTCTCCCACTAAAAATTCTTCTATGATTATCTCTTCGCCTGATTCACCAAATTTTTTCTCTACCAACATTGAATCTATCGCCAAAAAAGCTTCGTTTTCTGTGTTACATATTATTACGCCTTTCCCTGCTGCAATTCCATTTGCTTTTACTACAAGTGGAAACTTTATTTTATTGCTGCGTACAAAGTTTTTAGCTAATCCCTCATCGACAAAACACTCATACTTGGCAGTTGGTATACCATATTGTTTACATAATCCCTTGGTGAAAGACTTTGATGCCTCAAGCTTCGCGGCTGCTCGACTTGGAGCAAAAACATTTATTCCCTCTGCAACTAGGTTGTTAGCAAGCCCATCAATTATTGGTTGCTCTGGACCAATAACAACTAATTCTATATTTTCTCTCTTGCAAAATTGCGTAATATCAATTGAGTTTCGGGTATTTATATCCACAAGAACCCCAAAGTTTTCCATAGCTCGGCGGCCAGGAGTGATATATAACCCAGTTAAGATAGGAGATTTTTTTAGAGCCCAAAGTAAAGCATGTTCACGCCCACCAGAACCTATAACCAGAACCTTCATCTTTAATTTCCTCGTTTCTTTGTATGTTAAAACTATTATTTGCTTATAACAGTATCATTACTCATATATTTTTGCAACACGTTTGGTATTGTAATTGACCCGTCAGGATTTTGATAATTCTCCATTATGGCAATAATCGTTCTTCCTATAGCTAAAGCCGAGCCGTTTAAAGTGTGAACATATTTTTTCACCTTCTTGTCAGCCTCTAAAAAGTATTTAGTGTTCATTCTTCTTGCCTGAAACGCACCGCAATTTGAGCAACTTGATATCTCTCTATATTTATTTTGCTCAGGCAGCCACACCTCTATGTCATAAGTCTTCTGCGCAGCAAAGCCCATATCACCACTGCATAGCAGCATTACCCTGTATGGCAACTCCAATTGTTTTAATATCTCTTCAGCAACACTTGTCATGCGCTCAAGTTCATCATTTGATTGGTTTTCAGTTGTGATACTCACCAACTCTACTTTACCAAATTGATGTTGCCTTACCATACCTCTCGTATCTCGTCCTGCGCTGCCGGCCTCTTTACGAAAACACTCTGAATATGCAGTAAAACGAACGGGCAGTTCTTCTTTTTCTATTATTTTATCAGCAACCAAATTTGTCAAAGCCACTTCACCTGTGGGAATCAATCTCAATTCGTCGGTAGTTAAATATGAATCGTCAGAAAATTTCGGTAGCTGACCAACATTATACATCGCTTCATTCTTTACCAAAGCCGGATGATATACTTCAGTATAGCCAAATTCATTAACATGCATTTCAAGCATGAAATTTACTAATGCTCGTCCAAGCTTAGCTAAACGTCCTTTCAATACTGCAAATCTTGACCCGCAGATTTTTGCTGCTTGCTCAAAATCCATCGAATCCAACCCTTCTCCGAGCTCATAATGAGACTTTGGCACAAAATCAAATTTTCTTCTCTCTCCATATTTTCTAACTTCTACGTTGGAGCTCTCATCTTCACCTATTGGCACGTTTTGTGTAGGGATATTTGGTAAGTTAGATAAGATATTCATTAAGTTATCTTTCTCCGTTTGCTCTTTTAAGCTGATTGCTTCTATCTCATTTGTTACGTTTTTTGACGCTTCCACCTCATTTTCACAAGGGCTCTTGCTCATTTTGAGCTTTTTTATCTCTTCTGTAATTTCATTGCGCTTCCTATTCAAATCTTGCAGTTTAGTGGTTAATGACCTTTTCTCATGATCGATTTCCAATATTTCTTCCACAGTAAAATTTTTAATTCCCCTGCTTCTCATCGCTTTCCCGAATTCCTCAGAGTTTTTACGTATATACTCTATGTCATGCATACATTGTGCTATTACTAACATTGTTACTGTACTTTAAAAGCTTTTAATACTCAATACTTTTGTACACGCCATTAATAACTGCTATGGTAATAACGCTAACTATGGATTAGAAAGAGAGTAGAGAGAGAAATAGGGTAAACTCCAGTATTTTAGCAACAATAGGAGGTTACCCAATGCATA
>NZ_WQMP01000130.1:0-2886 GCF_013366855.1 Wolbachia endosymbiont of Madathamugadia hiepei | reverse complement strand
AAATTAATAAAGACATGAGGTGCACATAGTGCAAAAAATTAAACATAAGACGCCAACCGTGATACTTTCGTCGTTTAATCTGCACAGATTGAAGCTAAATGAATAGCTCCAATACTATAATAAGGGAGTCGGCGAAGGTTGTCAAGTAGTTTTTTTCGTTTCTATAGCCCCATAGCGTGGCGTATGAAGTATTTTTTGAGGAAACTTGAATTTTCAACTACCATTAAACCAAGATTTCTCAGTACTTTAGCGCAGAATATTCTGTTGGAAAATACCCTATTTAACCCATCAGTTGTAAGCGCCATGGTAAAATTATCAAAGCATCTATCGCGTGAAATTCTCTTCAGCAGGTAACTACTGCCAACGTCAATACCAGACGCTTTTGCAGCAGTTATGTGTCTTATAACACTTTCTACGTCTCTAATTCCAAGATTAAGCCCCTGTCCTGCAACTGGATGAATCGAATGGGCCGAATCGCCAATAAGCAAAACTCTGCCTTTATGCAGCTTTTTTGCAAAAGCAAAGCTTAAAGGATAAGATTTTCTTTCACCCTCTAATTTTATTTCTCCCGAGTAAGATCCAAATCTTTTTTTGAGTTCTGCGATAAACTCCTTTTCAGATAAGCTCATCAGCATTTTTGAAATTTCAGATTTTTCTGTCCAAACTATCGAAGAAGTATGACCACCCTTCATCGGCAGAATCGCAAATGGACCACCGGGAAAAAACCGCTCCACAGCTAAGTTTCGGTAGTGCAGTTCATGTTCTACATTAAATACTATACTACTTTGTTTATAATCAAATTTTATTACTGGTATAGAAAATAACTCCGGTAGTTTGGAGTTTTTACCTTCAGCGCAGATAAGTAGCGATGATATTAATTGCCGATTATCGTCAAGAGTAACTTCCATAAATCCCCCATCACAAGCAATTGTTTTACAAGAATGCGGAGAGTATATATTCAGTTTATTCAAAAAATTATTATTGATTGCACTCCATATGGTAGCGTTATTGATAACATAGCCCATTGGCTCTTCACCGACCATTTTATGATCATAATGCACAGTAACCGGACTATTTCCATCTAGTATGCATATATCAAGTATTGGTTCAGCTTTGCTCTCTATGAACTGCCAAATCCCTAATTTTTCCAGTATTTTCTTCGATCCCTGAGAAATAGCAAATGCTCGATTGTCATCAATTACGCGTGGTAAACTATTTTTCTCAATCACAGCTACAGACACAGAGTCATTACTTAGGCCAATAGCAGTAATAAGACCAAGCAACCCGCCACCTGAAATGATTACATCATAATTCGTTTTATTCACGCTAACCCTGAAATTACATTTTATCTGTTTTAAAAATAGTTTAAATAGTCTTTATAGACCATTTAAAAAAGACTCAACATCCTTAGCAATGTTTTCATAAATCCCTGCTAAACCTTCACTTAGCATTAAAGGATTTCCACAATCAGAAGCATGGCATATTTGTGGATCTAAAGGAACTCTGCCCAGAAGTTTGATTCCTAACTCTTCAGACATTTTTTTTGCGCCATCTTTTCCAAATATATATATTTTTGAGTTGTCTTGAGTAAAATAGCTCATATTTTCCACGGTGCCAATAATCGGCACGCTAAGTTTTGTAAACATATCGTAAATTTTACAAGCTTCGATCAAAGCAAGCTCCTGTGGAGTTGAGACTATTATCGCCCCGGTTAAGTTAAAATTCTCCATCAGACTTAAATGCACATCACCGGTTCCAGGTGGCGTATCAACTATCAAGTACTCTATATCGGACCATCCCGTTCCCATTAGCAAATTGTAAAGTGCTTTCGTGATCATAGGTCCACGCCATATTGCTGCACGACCTTTATCGATAAAATAGCCGATTGAAATAGTATGCAACCCATGCTTCTCTATAGGCATTGCTTTGCCATCATGTATCTTTGGCTTTAATTCCTCAGCACCAAGCATTTTGGGAATCGAAGGACCATATATATCTGCATCAACTAGTGCAACTTTGCGCTTTAATTTTGCCAGTGAAAAGGCGAGATTTAGTGCAACCGTGGATTTACCCACACCTCCTTTACCAGAGGCAACAACAATTATATTCTTCACTCCCTTGATATGTAGTTTAGCTCTTTGTTGTTCAGCTTGCTTCTGACCAGTAGCAACCGCTGTCACTTTCCCTACCCCTGGTATAGCTTTAACAGCCTTTTCACAATTTCTTCTTAATTCTTCATTTGCTTGTGTGTTACCGGAAATCTCAAGCGCAAAACCAACATCTCTGCCCTTAATAACAATTGAGGATATTGTGCCAAGAGCGATTACATTTTTACCACTTTTTTGCTCTATGACTTTTTTTAAGCTCTCTCTTACAACTTCTTTGTTGATCATTAGGCCTTTAGGTGATTTCTTCCTGAAGTTGTTTAATTTCAGCTTGGGGAAGGCCAGTTGTTTGAGAGATAATATCAATAGAGATGCCAGCCTTAGGTAGGTTTCTTGCAACTTCAATTTTTCCTTTCTCCATACCTTCATCAAATTTTTGGTTAAGGCAGGATAAATTGTCATCTTCACGTTTCTTATCTTGATTATACGTAAAACGCTCTTCTTCACTCCAATTGTATTGGTTCAACTCATCATAAGCCCTGCCGATAATCTCATCATTGCCTACTATTTTTCTCAAATCCTCGTCACTAGTCTCATTTGCATATCTGAAAAAATAACACCATTTTTCAACTATGCTTTCTAGTTGATCCTCTTTTGTTTTTGGAAATTTCGGTAGTTCTATGAAAGTAAAACCAAAATCCTCCAGGTCATGTTCGAAGGTTTTCTGATCAAGAGTAACGTGATCAGATTTGTACTCTGGTTTATTAGGAAATAGAACAAA
>NZ_WQMP01000129.1:0-2929 GCF_013366855.1 Wolbachia endosymbiont of Madathamugadia hiepei | reverse complement strand
ACAAGACTGCTGAGGTTTTTATGGGTTTTTTAAACTTCGTTGGTTCTCTCATATGGCTTCTCTAAAATTTTGTTCACAGAGACTAGAGCTTGCCTTATTCTCATCAGTTAATTTATCAAAGTTAATGTACTCAAGATTTTCTATTGTATCTATTACATTCTGTTCACTACAATTCAAGCTAAACAGTCTTCTCATTAAAGGTATCTTGACCTCTTGAATAAAATTAGAAATTATTTGGTTACTGTTGTCATCTGACTTGTCCCAAGCATCGAGGATTTCTTGATGATTCTTCTTTTTTTTCAGCTCTTTCTTAATAAATTCACATGCCTCATTTTCTGCATGCATTCCAATTCTATCTTTCATGAGGTATTCCACCCTAACACCAGGGTGTATTCCTTCTAATGACTTTAGCATTGCACCAAGAATGCCGGTAAAACAGGTTTCAGGAACAACTGTTCCTTTAGCATAGTTCATGGCATACATTAAAGACCTTACCAACTCTTGCCTTTTTGCTGCAATTGATTCATCATCTCCACTATTACAGGCCTTTAGAACCAAATATAAAATTTGTCCCCCTGTGAGTCCAGAAACATGAACTTGTTTATCATCATTGCACCATTCTTTAAGAAAACTAATCAATTCTCTTTTATTATTGTTTCCAAACTCTTTTTTTCCTTCTATATACTTGATAAACTTAACAAATTCATCATTACGTATAATACTATTGGGTTCTGGTATCTTTTCACCATATCCATCTTTGAGTGTATTAATACTGTCAACAATGCTATCGTTTGCCATATGAGGCATCATATGTTCCTTCATAGCACTTATCATATTCTTTGTACCAATTAAATTCTCATACAAACCATCTGAAAGTAGCTTTAATAAAGCTTTGAGTAAGGCTATGGGGTTAAGCTTTGTTGGTCTTGTTTCAGGCTGTAATAGGATTATTCCAATTGCCAATGGTATCGGTGCTAATAGCCAAGCTAATATTAAAGGCTTAGAGAAAAAATAATAAATTGTTAGTCCCGCAATGCATGAAACTAAGATTGACTTGATTATGTTACCTTGACCAAATATTTTCCAATATTCTTTTTTACTTATCTTCTCCCCACCTTTTATTTTTTTATATCCAAGAAATGTTTTGATTTCTGTGTCATATAGGGCAGATACCAAGCTGACTGCTATCGAAGTAGGAATAGTTGCTATAGTTAACGCATAATAAAAAGATAAATAGAGAGCGTTCTAACTTTACTGGAGCCACTGCGAGGAAATTGTACTTGAGAAAAACCTATCATAACCTACTTCTTCATACTACTAAATTTTCATAATAATATACATAATGGTTTTAAATGTCAATGTTTAAGTATCTTATCATCCGCACACTCATCATATTCAATTTCAACTGTAGAGTGCGCTATTTCAAACTTATCCAGCAATATTTTTTTTATTCCATACAAAATATCAGTGTGTTGCACGCTTCGCTTAATTTTAGCATGCATAGTTATTATGAAATAATTATCAGACAGTGACCATGCATGTATATGGTGTACATCTATCACTTCAGTTAGCTTAGATACAAGCTCACTTTTTATTTCCTCAGCAGAGATAACTTCAGGTGTACCTTCAAGAAGTATATGGCAGGAATTCTTGAGAATTTTATAGCCGCTATTTAGAATTATCACACTAACAAATACTGATAATATTGGATCTACTATTTGCCATCCAGTAAGCATGATAATTATGGATGCAAGTATAGCAGCTACAGAACCTAAAATGTCTCCTATAACGTGCAGTACGGCACTTTTTATGTTTATATTACTTTCGCATTTACTATGTAATATAAAAAAGACTACAATATTAGCAATCAGTCCAAGTATGGCAATCATTAACATTATTTGCCACTCAACATTGACTGGAAAAATGAATCTCTTTATTGACTCAATTATGATGATTGCTGAAATGAGAAATAGAGTTAAACCATTGACAAATGCTGCGATTATCTGCAACCGATGATACCCGTATGATCTTTGCAGGTCAGATTTCTTAGCTGAAAACCTATGCGCTACCCAGCTTAAGACTAAGGCAAAGAGGTCAGTGAGCATATGTTCTGCATCTGATAGCAGAGCAAGCGAATGTGAAATTACTCCACCCACTATCTCCATGAGCGTTGTTATCGCAACTATTATTATGGAATAGATTAAGCGTTTGGACTCTGCTGCTGAGTGTTTACCGTTGTGTACCACTGCCATATAAAATCTTTTCATGAGCAAAAATGGGTAACACTGGACTCGAACCAGCGACCGCTTGCACGTCAAGCAAGTGCTCTACCAACTGAGCTAATTACCCATCATGGTTTTAGTATAGTGCTTCAGCAGGATGAAAGTCAATTTGCTTTTAAACTATTGATTTTTCGCATAGCTTTTGGCAGCGCGCTAGGCACATACCCAATATAAAAAAACTACTTGACAAGTTCCTCCAAACTCATTGCCATAATAGCAAGGGTATTTCTGACTCAAAACTTGTTTTTGATCTGCATGCTCAATGACAAAATTCAGTAAAAAACTCAGGGTATTTTTTGGTAGATTGTATCAAATTATAGCGGCTGCATGTCTTTTTCATTTTTTCTACATTCAGCCAAATCGCGCTTGAACTAAGCGTCAGCAAATTATTATAGCGCCAATTTAAAGTATTATAGAGTCAAAACTCGCCACTCGGGTTTTTTTTGCCTTTTTTTACTTGGTAAATTTTTTAATGTTTATAGCTAGTCTCTGTGAAAAAAGTTTGTCATGAGAAAATAAGGAAAGATGTAGCAAAAACTGGTAGTTTAACTTAGCCACAAATAGAGAAACTACCAAATGGCATATTATATAAAAGAAGGAAATTGAAAACAAGTTTTTAGTTTTTTGAAAAGCATGAAAGGAATACA
>NZ_WQMP01000128.1:0-2952 GCF_013366855.1 Wolbachia endosymbiont of Madathamugadia hiepei | reverse complement strand
AAATTAATAAAGACATGAGGTACACATAGTGCAAAAAATTAAACATAAGACACCAACCGTGATACTTTCGTCGTTTAATCTGCACAGATTGAAGCTAAATGAATAGCTCCAATACTATAATAAGGAAACTGAAGGAATTTGTCAAGTAGTTTTTTCGCATATACCAAAAGCTGTTTTTTATGCGAGAAGTCCACTTTCAGAAATTTGTTTATTTAGATAATATTTAGTCTATACTTTATTTTGACCAAAAAAACCTATGTATAAGACTTTAATCACATGTTTTATTCTTCTGATTTGCTCTTTTGCACAATCTTATGCGAATGATGATGTTCATCTTGAAAAAAGTGAAACTGAGCTATATGAGGAGGCTGTTAAGCTTTTTGACCAGAAAAAATACAAACAAGCCATCAGAGCATTTCAAAAAATTGAAGATTTGTATCCCTTTTCTTATTGGGCGATGAAAGCAAAATTATTGTCTGGTATTTCTCACTACAATATGGGCAACTACAGCAGTGCTGCAAGTGATATGGACGATTACATACAGATTTATTCAAATGGTGAAGACTTACCGTATGTGTACTACCTAAGGGTATTATCTCATTACATGCAAATCAATAAAGTACAACTTGGGCAACAAACGGCATATAAAGCTTTAGAGCTAGCTGCTGAGTACATCAATCTCTTCCCAGGCAGTGAACATACAGGAGAGATAAAGGAAAAAGTAAAGCTAATCACAGAACATATATTAGCGAAAGAATATTCTATCGGTAGATTCTACATAAGGCGTGGTGAATATCTAGCAGCAATTAAGCGTTTTCAAAATGTAATAAGCAGCAAGGATTCTAGCTACTTTTCTAGATCTGTTAACTACCTAATAGCAGCTCATTCAGCCCTTGGCCTTGATCTGGAAGCTCAGCAGTATGAAAGTATGCTAGCAGGAACCCTCAAAAGGAAAGACGAAGTTCCATGTGAGAACAGCAAACTTGAAAATTCGCTTTAGTTTTCTCTATGCTTTGATATATAATTTAGGTTTGTAACTATTTAAATATGGCTGGTCATTCACAATTTTCAAATATAAAACACTGGAAAGGCGCTCAGGATGCAAAGCGCTCTCAAAAATTTACGAAGCTCATTAGAGAAATAACAGTTGCTGCAAAGCAAGGCCTGCCTGATCCTGCACTCAATCCACGTCTTCGCTCTGCTATATTTGCTGCACGTAAGAAAAATTTGCCAAAAGATAAAATAGAAGCAGCGATAAAAAACGTAACTGGTAGTGTTGCAGGAGAAAATTATGAGGAAATACAATATGAGGGCTATGGACCTTCTGGCACTGCACTTATTGTTCATGCTCTAACGAATAACCGCAACCGAACTGCTTCTGAGGTGCGTTATATATTCTCTCGCAAGGGTGAAAATTTGGGAGAAACAGGAAGTGTCAGTTACCTTTTTGATCATGTAGGCTTAATCGTCTATAAAGCAGAGGGCGCAAACTTTGAAGATTTGTTTGATTACGGAATCGAATTAGAAGTATTGAATGTTGAGGAAAATAACAAAGAAGAATTGTATGTTATAACCTGTGAAGTAAAGGATTTTGGTAAAGCGCGTGATGCTTTTTATGCAAAATTTGGGGAGCCAGAACTTGCTCGTCTTTCATGGCAACCAAAGGACCTGATTGAAGTTAGCGATAAAGAATTAATTGATAAATTATCCGCATTGGTCGAAGAGCTCGAAGATAATGATGATGTACAATACGTTGAAGGTAATTTTACTTTTGCTGGTGGTAATTTTGCCGCTTAAGTTATGAAACTAATCGTATTCATACTACTTTTTATTTTACCGCTGCACACCATTGAGGCGTCCGCAGATCTCTCAGTATCATTCCAGCATGAAATCAGGAAAAAAAAAGTCATAGATTCAAGTAGTCAAGCTGTTCTGATAAAAGAAAGCAACGTAGGAAACTTAGTACATGATAAAAGGTTGTTATTCATATCTAGTAACATAAAATCTTCCTTTCTCGCCACAGGAATTGAACAAGGTTTGGCACAAAATACAGTGATGAGATTAATCGACATATATAAAGATTTCGGTGTAGACTTTAAAAAAGATATCATGCCAGAAAGTAAATTGGAGGTTCTTTTTGAGAGATTGCCTAATAATCAGAAGACTGAAGAAAAAATTTTATACACCTCACTGACAACAAACAAAAAAGCTACTCGCCTATATCATTATAATCCACAAAATGGCGAAGAAGGGTATTTTAATAAAGAGGGAATAAGCCTAAGAGGTAGCAAATCTTTTACAAATCCTTTGAGTGGAGATTATCGTATATCTTCGAAATTTGGGAATAGAAAGCATCCTATTCGCGGTAAGGTTATTTTTCACAAAGGAGTAGATTATGCAGCCAAATTTGGTACTCCTATATACGCCGCTGCAGAAGGTGTAATAGAATATATAGGAAATAACGGAGGATATGGTAAGTACATCAAAATAAAACATAAAAATGGGTATTCAACCTGCTATGCACATATGAGTAAATTTAGTAGTGATGTGAAATTAGGCTCCAAAGTAAAGCAGGGGCAGATCATTGCTTATGTTGGTAGCACTGGTGTTGCCACAGGGCCCCATTTACATTACGAGGTTATATATAACGGCAAACAAGTTGATCCGCTTACAATAGCGCATAAAAACAAAGTGATGTTACTTGATCACGAATTAAGGAAGTTTAAACTATTTGTAAATATGATAGATAAAACGGTCAACAGGGAGAGTTCAGGTGAAAAAAAGTTTTAAAGATAATATTGATAAGAATACGATAAATGATAGAAATTTAAGTCAACTCCTGGTTTTTCCCGTACTAATAGTGCTAGTCTCTGTGAACAAAATTTTAGAGAAGCCATATGAGAGAACCAACGAAGTTTAAAAAACCCATAAAAACCTCAGCAGTCTTGTCAA
>NZ_WQMP01000127.1:0-2984 GCF_013366855.1 Wolbachia endosymbiont of Madathamugadia hiepei | reverse complement strand
CTGCCTTCAAAAAAGATAAAGTTATCTTCTCCTGTTGGACCTGGCAATCTTTTCCAGTTATTCAGTTCATTTTTTGCTATCATTGCATAATAGCGCAAGAAGTCGACTGCCTCCCTTACTTCTGCTATCGCATCGGATAAAATCTTTCCTGCTTCCACAATTAGAATATAAATCAGCTCTTTCATCCTTTCTTCAAGCAAATCGGCAGCTCTTTCAAGATGCTTAGCACGCTCTTCTGCTGAAACATTCTGCCATTTAGCGAAAGCACTATGTGCTATTTCAAGAGCGTTTAAAGCTTGATCACTTGTTGTATTTGACACTTCTCCGATTACGCTTTCCAAATGTGCTGGATTAACCACTTCGGTAAATTCAGTACTGTCAAACAGTGACTTTCCGTCAATTATCGGCCCAACCTGCCATTTTTTTTCGCTAAATTCTTTTATATCGTTCGCAAATTGTGAAACTGTAACTGAATCACTAATATCCATCCCCAAGGAGTTTTTCCTTTCTTCTCCAAAGATATCTTGTGGCAATGGAATACTTGGATGAGGCTCATACTCTAAGCTTTTAGCTTTTTCCAATGGATCTGAAACTAACTCTTCAATTTTAACGTTGGAATCATTTATTTGATGGACAAATGAACTATTAGCCCCATTTTCAAGAAGACGTCTACTAAGGTATGGCAATAAGTCACTATGTTTACCAACCGGTGCATATATACGGCAATTTATACTTGTGGCAAGTTCTGACATTACATAATCATATAAGCCCTTACCCATTCCATGTAAGCGCTGAAACTCAAACCCAGGGTGATTTTTATCGGCAAGCTCTATTATAGTAGCAAAAGTATAAGCGTTGTGGGTTCCAAAGCATGGATAAAAGTGACTTGCTTTGCTTAAAAGTTTCTGTGCACAGGCAAGGTAGCATACATCTGTATAGCTTTTTCTAGTAAACACTGGGTACCCACTTAACCCTAATTCTTGTGTGTGCTTGATTTCTGAGTCCCAGTATGCTCCTTTCACAAGTCTCACCATGATCTTATGTTTTGAACGAATAGCAACATCTTCAACAAAATCGAGAACAGACAAAGCACGTTTTTGATATGCTTGCACAGCCAAGCCAAGCCCTTCCCACTCGGAAAGCGATTCATCAAGACGCAATTGCTCAAATAAAACTAATGACATCTCAAGTCTTTCTGACTCTTCTGCATCTATACATAATGAAATATTGTACTTTTTTGCTTCATGACAAAGCTCCAGCACCTTAGTTTTCAGTTCTTCAGCTATATTGCCAAATTGGCAGAATCCATAACGTGGATGCAATGCAGACAACTTGATTGAAATTCCATGTGATCTAAAGCAATCATTTGTGTCAGCGGATTCACCTATAGCTTTTATCGAATGCATATATGAATTAAAATATTCTTCCGCACTCTCAGCTGTACGAGCAGCTTCACCAAGCATATCAAAGGAGCATAAGAATTTGCCATGATCATCTGATTTTACACTTTCCAATGCTTCTTCTATATTTTCCCCAACAATAAAGTGCTTACCAAGCATCAACATTGCTTGTTTCACTGCCTTGCGGATTACTGGCTCCCCTAAATTTTTAAGTAACCTAGAAATAGCGTGATAAAATCTTGGATCTTCCTCACTGGTCCTTAATATACTACTGCCTATCATTAAACTCCATGTAGAAGCATTAACAAACAATGAAGAGGAGCGTCCTAAATGTTTACTCCATTCTTGATTGGCAATTTTATCTTTGATTAGTTCATCTATTGTATAATTGTCTGGTATTCTAAGTAGTGATTCAGCAAGGCACATCAGCGCTATTCCTTCATCATTGGAAAGCGAATATTGCTGCATAAAAGAATCTATAATATCTAATTTATTGCCCTTAATTTTTTCGACAACTTGTTTTGCAATATTGTAAATTCCGTTTTTCGAATCAGCCGAAAGTTCTGCTTTTTCTACAAGATAACGTACACAACTTTTTTCATCAGTACGATAAAATCCCTGCAAACGTTTTCGCAATTCGTTAGGCTCTTGTATAGAACTGATCATAATTATCTACAAAACACCCTTTACCATATGTAAGGTAAAATTATATCATAACTTTGCGTAGAATAAATTATTATTTATAAAAGACCAGGAGCCTAAACGTAAGCTATGTGAATCATAAAGCTTAAATGAAGTTTTGTGAGGAACCAATAAGAAAGCTCCTCTAACCTACATCCTTTTTTGCTCTTTAATTTTCCTAAAACCTCTACTCTCTTAGTAAAAAATTCCATAAATAATGCGCGAAAATAAAGTTGTTGACCTTAGGACAAAATTTTGGTAATATAAAACAAGAATTATATTTATAACTTAGAGTTTATTGCTTCTGGTATACCATAAGCACTTCAGTTTTATCATTATTTCTCTTATTCTCGTCGGCTAAGGCCGATACACGTCTTCATAATTATTTTCATTACTAAAGTTTTTAAATAATCAATAAAGTGAGGTCTTTATGCTTACTCTCAAACATAGGTGTTTGCCATTTTTTATGTGGTTTTTTCTATTATCCTTTTTTGCATATCAGTTTATCCTACGTCTTTGGCCTGGATTAATGATGAATCAAATTATGGATCAGTTTGCTATAGATGCTAGCCATTTTGGAGTACTTGCAGCGTTTTATTATTGCAGATATTCTGGAATGCAAATACCAGTTGCAATTTTACTAGATAGATTTGGTACACGATATGTTGTGTTTGCATCTGCTATGCTTTGTGGTATTGCTACTTTGGTGTTTACATATACAAATAATTTCTACCTAGCAGTATTGAGTAGATTTTTAATAGGAGCATGTTCTGCAACTAGGTTTTTAGGTGTCTCTAAAGTAGTTTCAAAATAGTTTTCTAGTCTCTGTGAACAAAATTTTAGAGAAGCCATATGAGAGAACCAACGAAGTTTAAAAAACCCATAAAAACCTCAGCAGTCTTG
>NZ_WQMP01000126.1:0-2991 GCF_013366855.1 Wolbachia endosymbiont of Madathamugadia hiepei | reverse complement strand
AAACGGTTTTTGGTTACCTGAAAAACAGATTAGAAATTGAACATACTCGCCATAGATCTCCTATTAACTTTTTAGTTCACATCTTTTTTACGCTTATTTCATATTCTTTACAACGCAAAAAACCTTCCATTTCCAGCTCTTTCTTTATCAGCTAATCCATAGTTAGCGTTTAAAGAGCAAGTTCTGTCACTAGCTGCAAGATGGACACCACACGCAGTTTTAATTGAAGCAAAAACAAGCGGTCAGCAATTGGTGCAAGAGCTAAAAGCAAGCAGTGATTTACCCATTATTGAAATATTACCACATGATGACAAACTCTCTCGATTCCACCAGATTGTTCCCATTATAGAGTCTGGAAAAGTTTTTCTGCCACACCAAGCAGTATGGCTCAATGATTTTGAGTATGAAATTTTAATGTTCCCAGAAGCACATCACAATGACCAAGTTGACAGCACCGTGCAATATCTGCAATGGATGAGAGAAAGTACCTCTCGTGTTGCAGCTATACGAACATTGTGATTTAAGCCTGCCAGGAGGATGTCATCTGAGTAGCTCCTTCGGTGTCATTCCAATGCTTGACACCTCCAGATTCAAATATAAAACCTTCCGCCACAAGTTACTTCCCATTCTTCTTTAAAATTTCTCAGATGTGCTTTTTTTTCGCATTCTAAAAGTAGCTCTTCCACACTTTTGTTGTAGCTTTCAGTAGTGATTCTTCCTTGATGGTACACAAATCTCAAGTAAATCAAATAAGTGTTAATTACGTCTGTTTCACAGTATTCTCGAATCTCTTGCATCTTGCCGCTATCGTGTAAACCCATAACTTGTGACCCATCAACCCCAACTTTACCAGGAAGATTAAGCGCTGCACAAACTTCGTTCATTTTTACTCTCGCGGAAGCTCCAAAATCAGAAAGGGATTCAAGTAAATCGCAATGCCAATCACTACTGTATCTTTGATTATAGCTATTCCACTTATCACCAGCTTTATGAAAATATTCTGCTTGAATGCCATGAACCATAGCACGGTATTTCAACACTGGTATATCAAAAGTGCGCCCATTAAATGAGACTAACCTTGGTCTTTTTTCTGACATATAATTGAAAAATCCCTTCACTAGCTCTTTTTCACTAGAATTTAGTGTACCGCCAGACCTAATTTCCTGCAGTGTGAACACCTCATAACCATTTTTGCAGCTTATATTACAGAGTAAAAAACTGATAACTACAATTTGGTGGAAAGGTTGACGAAGAAAAGGGTTTTGTCCGTTTGTTATCTCGAGGTGATATTTTGTTAACGCGTCTCTTTTCTCTTCTACACTGCTATCATCACAAATATCGAGTAAATTTTTGCAGGAGTTTATATCTGGTATAGTCTCAATATCAAATACCAATAAAGAATTAAGCATCGCTTATATACTCCTCAGGACGGTCAGTCCAATGCCGCATTTTCACGAATAAAAACAGGTGAACTTTACACTCGAATAACTTCTCCAGCTCAACACGTGCCTCGATGCCAATTTTTTTAATATTACTGCCATCTTTTCCTAGTACTATTTTCTTATGACTATCCCTCAGCACAAATATGACCTGTTTTATGATTAAACTCTTATCTTTTTTCTCCTGAATTTGTTCAGTTATGACAGCTATAGAATATGGCAATTCTTCACGCAAATTCAAGAATAATTTTTCCCTCGTAATTTCCGCTGATAAAAAACTCGTCGAGGAATCGGTTATTTGGTCTTCTCTATAAAACCAAGGACTAACTGGCGCAACTTCAGATAAATAACTTATCAAATCAGAAAGTCCATCACTCTTTAATGCGGATATTGTAAAAATTCTTTCAACCCTATAAAGCAAATTCAGATGTTCATACGCCATCTTTAGCTCAGATTTTTTTACCAGATCAATCTTATTGATAACCAAAATACATCTGCCTTTTGTGCGTTGCAGCCGCGCAAAGATAGTTTTGATTCTCTCTATATTTTTTAAATAATTGCTCGCATCAACCAGCAACAAAGTGATGTCATCACCCCTGATTGCTGACCATGCAGATTTGACTAGAGTTTTCTCAAGTTTCGTTTCTGCCGAAAATATCCCCGGAGAGTCAGTAAAAATAATTTGTGTGTCATCGTGTATTGCAATACCCCTTATTTGCGTCCTCGTTGTTTGCACTTTGGGAGTAACAATTGCAATCTTCTTACCTACAATGCTGTTAATCAGCTTAGACTTCCCAGCATTTGGTAAACCAGCTATAGTGACAAATAAGCATTTTTGTTCTTTCACGAAGGGGATTGTAAAGAAAACTGGATTCTAGTGTCAAGCTACTTAAATGACATCGACCACATCATTAGATCTCTTGCATAACCTGCTTTTGAAATTTCTTACCATAATGCCACAACTGTACGAACATTGTGATTTGAGCCTACCACTATGGAAAGGCTGGATCCTAGTGTCGGAGCACTGGGATGACACCGTCTGTTACGCAAATTACCTGCTGATTGCAATGTTCGTACAGCTGTGACCATAATGCAAGAAATCTATCACAATTAAGATAAGCTTTATTTTCATTTTTACGCAAAATCGAAAATAAGAGGTTTTTTATTTTCACCCACGAAAATAAGATAAAGCCTTATTTTCATTTTTTACTTTTTTGAAAATAATATATACTATAAAAATATGGTGTGTTGGAGTTGAATGAATGGATATTAAAGAATCACCATCAGGTAAGGTCATTAATACACTTGCTGGTTATCAGGCATTTATACCTAATCCCTTGCCACCAAAATTTGAATGGGACAATGATTCAGTCAATAATCTCTCTAGAGCAGATCACATTTTGGGTATGTTATCCAGAGAAGGAGCTAAATCGTCTAATCCTCATCTTCTCATGCGACCCTTTATAACGCTAACTATGGATTAGCCGATAAAGAAAGAGCTGGAAATAGAGGGCTTTTTGGGTTGCATGGAATATGAAATAAGCGTAGAAAA
>NZ_WQMP01000125.1:0-3000 GCF_013366855.1 Wolbachia endosymbiont of Madathamugadia hiepei | reverse complement strand
AATCTCAAGTCTTACAGCATCGCAGATTCTTGCCCGTTCTACACTTTTGACTTTATGGTGTTTCGTTGGAGTTGAATTGGCAACAGCACCTGCAGGATCAGTTGATAACCCGACCAAAACTATACCAAGAGCTGTGGTACTTGGCACAATCTGTGTTGCTGTTATATATTTTATCAATAATTTCGCGATTATGGGGTTAATAAATGGGAATGATTTAGCAAATTCAAGAGCACCATATGTTGATGCAATAAAAATTATGCTTTCTGGTAATTGGCATTTGATTATTTCTGTAATTGCATTCATTTTTTGTGTTGGCAGTTTAAATGCTTGGGTATTATCTAGTGGGCAAGTTGCTTTTGGTCTTGCTGAAGATAAACTTATGCCACAATTCTTTGCTAAAAGGAACAAGTATGGTTCTCCTTTTTGGGGAATAATAACCAGCTCAGTTGGAACTGCAGTTTTGCTAATCCTTACTTCAAGCAACAATTTTGCTCAGCAAATCACTTCGATTATCGACTTTTCTGTGGTTTCATTTTTATTTGTCTACCTTGCATGCAGCCTTGCTTTTCTAAAGGTTGTTGTAAAGGAGAGAAATTATTACAAGCTTTTAATTGGTAGTATAGCAACAATCTTTTGCTGTTGGGTGATACTTGAAACTCTTGTAAACACCTTGCTAATTGCGAGCTTATTCACCGCAAGTGGCATACCTCTTTATTTATTTTGGTATCGTAGGGCTTTTTGAGAGCGTCTCTTGAGATCTAGGATTTAGTATAATCTCTACTTGCTATCAAAGTTTCCATATGGTTGGATAAAATTACAAATAAAAAATTTTTAAAAAACATATGATATTACAACTATAGCCAAACTCCCTTTTCTTATGTATAATCTTAAAAAACTTTCTATATAAAAGTGAAGAGAGCTTTAATATCGGTTTATGATAAAACAAATATAATTGACCTTGCATCGTTTTTAACAAAGCAGCAAATAGAGATTCTCTCAACAGGGAATACATATAAAATCCTATCCGATGCAGGAATAAAAACGCAAGAAGTCTCAGATTACACACAGTTTCCAGAGATACTAAGCGGTAGGGTAAAAACTTTACACCCTAAAATTCATGGAGGAATACTATGTGATCGAGAAAAGCACAAAAAAGAAATGCAAGATCTAGGAATCGAGCCCATAGAGCTGCTTATAAGTAATCTATATCCATTTTGGGAAACAGTAAGTAGTGGCTCAAATCAAGAGCAAGTTATAGAACAAATTGATATCGGCGGAGTAGCGCTAATTAGGGCTGCAGCAAAAAATTTTCATTTTACTTCAGTTATTTCTAGCACTCAAGACTATGAAACACTGAAAGCTGAGATGGTCAAAAATAACAATGAAACAACATTGGAATACAGAAAACATCTAGCAACTAAAGCATTTGCTCTCACTGCATGCTACGATTCTAATATTTACAGTTGGTTTCTATCTCAGAGTAAAAGCAATGAATTACCAGAGTTTTTTGCCCTATACGGGCGTAAAGCACAAGAACTCAGGTATGGCGAAAATCCCCATCAAAAAGCTGCGTTTTACAGTAATCAATTCACCAAATATCCGCTGGAGAAAATACATGGAAAAGAGTTGAGTTATAATAATATAGTGGATATAGAATCTGCGCTTAACATAGTTTCTGAGTTTCAAGAACCTGCAGCAGTGATAATCAAGCACAATAACCCATGTGGAGCCGCCATTGGTGATAGCGCTCTGGAAGCATACGAAAAAGCTCTATCGTGTGATAAAATAAGCAGTTTTGGTGGCATAGTTGCTTTAAATCGGGAGATAGATCTAAGGTTAGCAGAAAAATTAAGCGAGATATTTTTGGAAGTAGTGATAGCACCATCAATAAATGATGAAGCACTGAAAATTTTGCAGAGAAAGAAAAATTTAAGAGTAATTATTTATAGCTCTCTTCAGCAAAATGCAAAATATCAAATTAAAAACGTTGCCGGTGGGTTTTTAGTGCAAGAAAATAATAACCATACAACAAAAGCAGAAGAAATAAGCCAAGTAACAAAGTGCGCTGCAACGAAAAAAGAAAAAGAAGATCTTATTTTTGCTTGGAAAATATGCAAGCATGTGAAATCCAACGCAATAGTTATAGCAAAAGACGGTTGCGCCATCGGTATCGGTGCAGGACAAACAAGCAGAATAGATAGTGTGAACATTGCAGTTAAAAAGGCGGGTGAAAGGTGCAAAAGTGCTGTACTTGCTTCAGATGCATTTTTTCCATTTCCGGATAGCATAGTAGAAAGTGCAAAACATGGAGTTACAGCCATAATTCAGCCTGGCGGCTCGCTGAAGGACCAAGATGTAATAGCAACCGCAAATGAAAATAAAATTGCTATGTTTTTCACCGGCGTTCGTAGCTTTTTTCATTAGGCTTTATGTTTTTTGCAAATGTGTGCAATTATGCGTATTTAACATTGCTTTGATTATAATTGCATACAAAAACCGTTTACAATCAGCGCTCAATATGATAAATTGAAACCAGTTTATTCCTCGGTAGCTCAGTGGTAGAGCAGTTGGCTGTTAACCAATTGGTCGCTGGTTCGAATCCGGCCCGGGGAGCTTTTATACTCACTAGCCTGATAAAGTTCCTAGATGCCAGTGTCACACGCTGAAATGACACCACTTGTTGTAAAAACAAATGTTCTTTCATAGATTGCAACTAGCTATAAATATTAAGAAATTTACCAGATGAGAAAAAAAGCAAAAGAAGCCCTGGTCGGTGGCTAATTATTTATATGTACCTCAAATATCGGCGTTTTTATCTTCAACGCTACGATTCAGCTACTTTTAAATGCAAATAACCCAAACTGTAAACGTTAAGAAATTTACTAAACAGGAAAAAGGGCAAAAAAACTCTAGGGCAGCTAGTATTCAAATTCTCCCTTGTCTATTTGACGTTCTATACTGTCTGAAACGCGCTTATAAGTCGTTTAAGACAGTATAGAA
>NZ_WQMP01000124.1:0-3034 GCF_013366855.1 Wolbachia endosymbiont of Madathamugadia hiepei | reverse complement strand
AAAATACGACGCTTTTGATGATTATGGAAAGGATGGTCCCAGTGTCGGAGCACTGGGATGACACCGTCTGTTACGCAAATTACCTGCTAATTGCAATGTTCGTACAGTTGTGTGTCAAGCACTGGGATGACAGGAGAAGGCGCTGGGGTAACGAGAAATGGGGCCACTTGGATAACACGAAAGGACACCGAAATGACAGAGGTTTAAACTTTTAACATTAGCAATACGGTCTATTCTTTTTCAATCTGAGTGCAATTGCTTCCTCCCAAACGTCACCATTACGCAATAACTTTTCTTTGTTGTACATTAGCTCCTCCCTCGTTTCTGTTGCAAACTCAAAATTAGGGCCCTCGACAATTGCATCGACCGGACATGCCTCCTGGCAAAGCCCACAATATATGCACTTCGTCATGTCAATATCATAACGCGTAGTGCGACGGCTGCCATCTTCTCTTTCTTCTGCTTCAATAACTATCGCCTGAGCAGGGCAGATAACTTCACATAATTTACAAGCTATGCATCGTTCTTCACCGTTTGAATATCTACGCAACGCATGCTCACCGCGAAATCTTGGACTTAGAGGTCCCTTCTCCATAGGGTACCTAAGCGTCACCTTTGGTTTAAACGCATACCTAAGCGTAATAATAAACCCTTTAATTAATTCTATAAAGGACCAATACCAAGCTAATTTCTTGAGCATAAAGTATTTAAACACTGCATTACCGACTATAAATCATATTACCAGTTTTAGAAAGGCTTTTTTCTCACACTCAACTTTGAACTAATCAATTGCTTTCATCCCTACCACGTTATACCCCGAATCAACATGTAAAACTTCCCCAGTGGTACCGCTACTTAAGTCACTCAACAAATACAGCGCTGCTTTTCCAACGTCTTCTATTGTAGTGTTGCGCCTTAGTGGAGAATTATTTCTGTTCCATTCTGATATGAAGTGAAAGTTGCTTATTCCAGAAGATGCTAAAGTTCTAATTGGACCAGCAGAAATGGCATTCACTCTGATGTTTTGCGGTCCAAGGTCGCATGCTATATATCTTACACTTGCTTCGAGTGCTGCTTTACATAGACCCATAACATTATAATTTGGCATAACTTTTTCAGCGCCATAGTAAGATAAAGTGAGTAAACTACCGCCGTTTAGCATTATCTTTTCAGCTCTTTGCGCTAGAGCAGTAAAAGAATAGCATGATATATGCATTGCGTTGAGAAAGTTGCTCAGTGACGTGTTAACATATTTACCACTGAGTTCATTCTTGTCAGAGAATGCGATTGCGTGTACCAAAAAATCAAGAGTACCCCATTTTTTTTCTATTATCTTAAAAACCTTATCTATGGTCTCCTCATTTGCAACATCACAATTTAGTACTAACTCCACATTTAGTTCAGCTGCTATCGATGATAATCTCTCCTTTACCATTTCATTCTGGTAAGTGATTGCAAGTTCTGCTCCGTGCTCTGAGAGAGTTTTTGCTATGCCATACGCTATCGATCTCTTGTTTGTTATTCCAGTTATTAATCCCTTTTTGCCTTGTAGTAGACTTGTTGCCATAGAACTTTCTGTTTTCTACAATTTGGGATATTAACCAGATAAAGTCAAGATGTTAACTGTGTTAAAAAACAAGAGGGTATCTTGTGCATTTCTGCTCCTCGAAAGATGGAGGTTTGTGTTTAACTTCTATTCTGCTTATTGTTTTGAGACTGTTTTCACTTTCTTGTTAATTGTCATTATTCATATTAACTCCTGTAAAAAATTAGAATTTTAAAACTTGTACTGAAATAGCATGTGAAGAAAATAACAGCTTAATATCAGGCTGTTGTTTTCTCGCTTGGTATATACTATCTAAAATTACCTTGAGATTGTATCTCTATATCTATAATATATCTTCCGCCTGTGTTGGTGAGTAGTATGGCATATTTTCCTCAATTTCCTTGATTTTCTCCATTATTTCCTTTGTTTTCGTACCTGTACTATCTATAGTTGCTGATAGTGGATTTATTACGCCATTTTCAATATTAGAACTTATACTGTTGTTGTATTCGTTGATGTTGTTTATTAAACTATCATGAAAAGCTTTAAATCTAACAACATTTACCATTATTCTTTCATCGATCTCTGCAGTGTTGACATCACCGGTGATATCAATTCCTTTATTCGCCTTTTTATCAAAAAATAGCGGAGCGATTGTCGGTTTTGTAAACACAGGTTTGACAAATGTAGGTTTTTGAAGTTGTTGCATTTCTTTAGTAATACGACCTCCTATAGAAAATTAAAAAGTAAAAATTTCAATTATACAAGTATTGACGAATCATAAGGATATGTATCGCCACCTTCTGCTGTGAAATTTTGATCATGTGCGAAGTATGGCATATCCCCCTTGATTTGCTTGAGCATCTCAATAACCTCTTTGTTTTGTTTGAGCTGACCTTCAAACTTCTCCTCTAATACTCTAACAATATAATCAAGTTGACCTTTATCACCTGATTGACCAATCACAGCTGTAACTTTCTCATAAGGCAGCTTGTGAATAATATCTTTAAGCTCTTCTGGACTTAGCTCATTCAAAAGTTTTGCAAATTGTTGCTCAGGCATGTTACGAGCGAGAATTTGAAGTTTTTCATCAGTTAGAGAATTAATTACAACTTTAATTCTGCTAGGATCAATTAAATTTTGAACTACTACTTCAAATTTAAAATTATCCAGTTCGTTGATTAAATCCTTTAATTTACCTTCTTCTAAAGTGTGTACTAGGATTGGAAGTCGCTCATGCCACAATTCCTTAGAAAGAATGGTTAAGTGGTGGTCAGATAAATTTCTTGTTAGATCTATAAGCTGAGGGTCATTTATACTGTTAATGAGTACTTTAAACTGATCCATCTTTAAGTGAGGTAAAATGTCTCCTCACTGTTCTGGATTTAATCCTTCCACTAGTCTCTGTGAACAAAATTTTAGAGAAGCCATATGAGAGAACCAACGAGGTTTAAAAAACCCATAAAAACCTCAGCAGTCTTGTCAAAT